>JAPLOK010000392.1 GCA_026400775.1 Alphaproteobacteria bacterium
GCAGGCGATACCCAGTGTCTGGTCGAGGAACATGGCCAGCATGCCGCCATGGACGATGCCGTGGATGTTGCGGTGTTTCTCGGCGGCCAGCAGTCCGTAGGCCCAGTGCTCGCCCTCGCGTTTCGACCAAAAGGGGCCGACGAGTGCGGGGAAGTCGTCATTATGCCACTGGAAGGGTTTCCAGCCGGCGGTGGCGGGGTCGGTCATAGAAGTTCCGGTGCGATCCAGAGCGGTGTTTCGCCGCGTTCGACGCGTTGGACATTGTCGAAGGCGTTGCGCAGCCGGCCGATATTGCTGTCCTGGGTGGGGCCGGCCATGTGTGCGGTCAGCACCACATTGTCCAGGCTGAACAGCGGGTTGTCTGCCGCTGGAGGTTCCTGGTCGAACACGTCCAGGCCCGCGCCGCGGATGCGGCCATCGGCCAGGATGCGGTGCAGGGCGGTCTCGTCCACCACCGGGCCGCGGCTGGTGTTGATCAGGATGGCGCTGGGTTTGAGCAGTGCCAGTTCCTCGACGCCGAGCAGTCCGGTCGTGCTGGCGTTGAGTGGCACGTGCAGGGATACGATGTCGGAGGTGCGCAGCAATTCGCGGAACAGGCGAAAGCGCACGCCGAGTGCGTCCTCGGCTTCTTCGGGCAGGCGGGCGATGTCGTAGTAGTGCACGCGCATGCCGAAGACTTGCGCCAGGCGCGCGACCTTCTTGCCGATGGTGCCGATGCCGATGATGCCGAGCACGCGGTCGCGCAATTCATGCAGGCGTGGCGGCGCGTTGCCGCGCCAGCGCCCGGCCGCGACGTTGGCGTGCTGCTTGATGAGCTGACGCGAGACGGCGAGCATCAGCAGCAACGCGTGTTCGGCCACCGCATTGGAATTGGCACCGCCATTGTTGCACAGCGGCACGCCGGCACGGCGTGCGGCGCCAAGATCCGCGCGATCGTAGCCTGCGCTCAGCACCTGCACCAGGCGCAGCTTGGGCGAGATGGCGAAGAGCTCGTCCTTCACCAGCATGTCGGCGAAGCCGACCAGGTAGTCGGCGCCGCTCATGGCCGGCGCCCAGTCCGGGCTGCCGGGCTTGGCGATCATCAGTTCGAAGCCGGCGGGCGCCATTTCGCGCACCACCTCCTCATCGACCATGCCTTGGGTGACGACGACAATTCGCGATGTCATGGGCGTTTCCTTCAGGCGGCGGGCGCGACGGCCAGGCCGCTGACGCCGTGTTCTTGAATGAAGCGCGCGACCATGCCGGAGGCCTTGGCTTCCTCGACGAAAGCGGCGAGCCAGGCGGCGGCCGCGGCATTGGCGCGCGCGGTGCCGATCGCCTGCTGCACGGCGGTGAAACGGCCAGGCAGGATGCGGCTGCCGGGCATGCTGGGCTGGTCGGTCAGCAGGCGCGGCAGCAGTCCGGCGCAGGCTTCCAGCCTGTCATCGCGGAAGCGCGTCCAGGCGGAATCCAGGCTGTCGGTGCGGATCAGCGTTGCGTGGCGGATATTGCGTTCGAGCCAAAGGTCATAGGCCGAGCGTGCGGTGACCGCGATGCGGATGCCCGGCTGGTCCACTTCAGCGAGTGTGGTGATGGGTGAGCCGGGCGGGACGATGTAGGTCGCCTCGATCTCGGCATAGGCGGCGGTGAAGGCGATCTTCTCCGCGCGCTGCGGTTCGGCGCCGATCAGGCCGATATCCCAGGCGTCGGTACCCACCGCATCGGCCAATTCGCCTGGGCGGGGATAGGGCACGTAGCGCACCGGCACGCCCAGGCGCTCGGCCACGGCCGCGGCCATGGAGGGCGAGACGCCGCGCGGCGAGCCATCATGGGCGCGGCTATTGACCAGCAGAAAATTGCTCATGTTGATGCCGGCGCGCAGCGTGCCGGTGGGCGCCAGTTGCGTGATGATTTCGGGCGTCATGCGGCCCCTCCCTCGAATTCCTGGGCAGGGTGATCGAAGGTTTGGGGAGCGGCAAGCCGCTCCCCATGCAAGGCTGGATTGCGCGACTACAGCCGCGCCTTGATGATCCGCCCGATCTCGCCCACCACGCCACGCCTGAACGCCAGCACGCAGAGCACGAAGATCACGCCCTGGATCACCGTCACCCAGGCGCCGTATTCGGCCAGGTAGTTCTGCATCGCGATGATGATCGCCGCACCCGCCACCGGCCCGAACAGCGTGCCCAGCCCGCCGACGAGCGACATCAGCACCACCTCGCCGGACATGGTCCAGAACACATCGGTCAGGGTGGCGATGCCGAAGACGATGGCCTTGGTTCCGCCCGCGATGCCCGAGAGTGTGGCCGAGATGACGAAGGCCATCAGCTTGTAGTCATCCGTTCGGTAGCCCAGCGAGATGGCGCGCGGCTCGTTTTCGCGGATGGATTTCAACACCATCCCGAAGGGCGAGTTGATGACCCGGTGCACGACCAGAAAGCCGATGACGAAGACAGCCAGCGTGAACCAGTACATGTTCATGTCGGGGCCCAGGCTGAACACGCCAAAGGCCGAGCCGCGCGGAATGGCCTGGATGCCGTCCTCGCCGCCGGTGAACTCGGCCTGGACGCAGAAGAAATACACCATCTGCGCCATGGCGAGCGTGATCATGGCGAAGTAGATGCCCTGCCGGCGGATGGCGAGCGAGCCGATCGCCCAGCCGAGGATCATGCCGGTCATGCCACCGATCAGGATCGAGACCTCGGGCGTGAAGCCCCAGACCTTTGCGGCGTGCCCGGCCAGGTAGCCGCCCATGCCGAAATAGGCGGCGTGCCCGAAGGAGAGCAGGCCGA
>JAPLOK010000071.1 GCA_026400775.1 Alphaproteobacteria bacterium
GAGGTGCCGTCAATGCCCGGCGTGTTGCGCGCATCCGGATAGGCGCGGATGCCGGGCTGGCCGAAGCGTTCCAGCCGCGCGGCGGCGCCGGCCTCGCCCGGGGCCCAATGCGCGGGGAATTCGGCCCACCAATCGGGGCCGCTGGGTGCAGGAAAATCGCCGCCCGAAGGCGCATCGGGCACTGCTTGCAGCCGCACCGGCGCGGGCAGGGGCGGCGGCGGCTCGCCGGCGGCAAACAGGTTGCGGCTGAAGGGCGTGTAGACGCCGTAAGCGTTGCCCTGGCCGGTGCGCACGCGATGCGGTTCATGCAGCAGCACGCCCTGGTGCAGATGCAGGCGGCGCCCCTGCGCGGCAAGCGCCGTGTGCATCGCTTCGTCCCGCCCCCGCGCGGCGGGTTCGTAGAGCCGTGCGGCATGCACCGCATCGGCGCCGATGCGCGCGGCCAGTTCCGGGATCAGCCGGGTGGCGTCACCGCGCAACAGCAGCAGCGGCGCGCCGCGCGCGGCAAGGCCGGCGGCCAAGGCGCGCAGCGACTGCCCCAGCCACCAGATTTGCGCCCCGCCATAGGCCCAGGGGCCGGTCGTGTCATGGATGAAGACAGGCAATACCGGGCCGGCCGCGGCTGCCGTCAGCGCAGGATTGTCCGCCAGCCGCAAATCCTGGCGGAACCACATGATCGTTGCTGCCATGCAGCGTTACATAGCGCAGCCTGGATAAAGACCAAGCCGGTTGGGAGGTACTATCGCAAACGCGCGAGCGTGCCGGCTTGGGCGGCGGCCAGCATGGCGGCGGCATCCTCCTCCAGCAGCAGGCGTTCGGTGACCAGGCGTGCGGCGGCGTTGCGCACCGCGGCCAGATAGGCCGCGTTGTCAGCGAAGCGCTCGGCGAGCGGCATGCGCGGATCGCCGGCATGGCGCGTGGCGGGAATAGGCAGCGCGGCACCCTGGTTGGTGCACAGCGCGCCCTCCCCGAACCCCGCCGCGCGCGGGTTGAAGCCCAGGTAACTCGCCCGCGCGGCCTCGATCACCGGCAGGCGGATGCCGCCGATCGCATGGCCATCGGCATCCAGGCGCGGCACGAAGAAGCGGTATTCCCCGGTGACGCGCGGCGGCATGACGGAGGTGTCCAGCAGCGGCGCGGGCGTCAGCGAAGTGGGGCGCACCAGGCCCGGAATGGCGGGCCAGCTGCCCGGCGGCACCAGCGTACCGGCGGCCAGTGTCGGCACGCGGGAGGTGGGCGGCTCCACCCCTTCGCGCATCCAGGATTCGAGGGCCACCAGCAGCGCGCGCATCGGCGCACCGGCCTGCAAGGGGTTGGTGGGCATGGCGCAGAGCCGGCCCTGCGCCGCCCAGGCATCGGCCGGGGCGAAATGTGGGTGGCCGGAGAACATGTAGGCGCGCACATGCTGCGGGAGTTCGATATGGTGGCCCGCCGGGTCATGCAGGGTCAGGCTGCCGCGGGCGCCCCAGAATTCGAATTCGCTGTCGGTCTGGAAGATGCGCGGGCAGGAGCGCGATGCCATGCAGGCGCGCAGCAGGCTGTCGCGGCGGCCGGTCAGCGGGTCGGCGGTTTCGGCATAGGTGAAGGGGAACTGGTCGGCTGGGTAGAGGCGGTCCGTGTGGTCGGACGGGTTGCGGCCGGGCTGCGCCCAGCGTGCATTGGTGTCGGTCCGGCGGGAGCCTGCGATATGCGGGATCATCGCGTCATAGACCGGCCGGCCCGAGAGGTCCTGGTTGAAGCCCTGGTACAGGAAATCCCTCAGGAAACGGCCGGATTGCGAGATGCCGAAGGCAATGGCGCGGCCCGGCGCGCGGCCGGCCATGGGGTTGGCCTCGCCCTCCCCGTGCCGCAGCGCGGCTGTGATGTCGCGATAGCCCGCGAAGCCCATGCCCAGCACGATCGGGTCGCGCGCGGTGTAGATGACTTCGAAGATGGTGCCGGGCGGCAATTCCGCCGGGCGGGTGATCTCGATGCGGTCGGGGCCCGCCACGTGCAGCGACAGGTCTGGGCGTGTGACGCGCGCATCCGCCTGCCGCGCGCGGGCGGTGATGGCGATGCGGTAGGGTTCGGCCAGCGGATAGGTCAGCCGCGCGGCGATGGGGCTGGTGGTGTTGTCGAAGACGAATTCGTCGCGCACC
>JAPLOK010000012.1 GCA_026400775.1 Alphaproteobacteria bacterium
TGCCGCGCGGTCGCGACGGAGATGCCAGTCTTCGGCTTCTACCTGCAACCTGCGGTGGGTGGTGTAGCCTTGTCCGCGGCCTTCTGGCGCCGCTTCTGCGCTTTGGACAATGTCGTCGCGGTGAAGATCGCGCCCTTCAACCGCTATGCCACGCTGGATGTCGTGCGCGGCGCGGTGGAGGCGGGCGGGCGCGTCGCGCTCTACACCGGCAATGACGACCACATCGTGGGCGACCTGGTGACGCCCTTCGCACTGGGCGACGGGCCGGCCATGCGCATCGTGGGTGGTTTGCTCGGCCATTGGTCGGTCTGGACGCAGGCGGCGGTGCGCGTGCTGCACGAGGCGACGCGGCCGGAGCTGCCCGCCAGCATCATGGCGCTGGACGCGCAGGTGACGGAGATGAACGCCGCCATCTTCGATGTCGCGCACAATTTCCATGGCTGCATCGCCGGCTGCCACGAGGTGCTGCGCCGCCAGGGCCTGCTGGATGGCATCTGGTGCCTCGATCCGAATGAGGGGCTGTCGCCCGGCCAGGCGGACCTGATTTCCGCCGTGGTCACGCGCTACCCTGAACTGACCGACGACGCCTTCGTCCGGCAAAACCTGGAAACCTGGCTGGCCGACTGAAAATCGCCGCGCGCGTTTACAGCCGATTCACGCGCTGGGCGGTAGAAGAGCTTCGACGCCGTGGCCTTCCTCGGCGTCGTCTCTCCCGGAACGGCCGGCGCCTAGATGCCGGCCCAACTCATGGGGGCGGCGGCCATACCTCCTCATCTCTCCCCCCGAAACCGGCCGCCGTCCCCATCTTTTTTCCCCAAGGCTGGACGCCGCGCCCTGCCCGGCCGATATGCGGCCACCATGACCATCCGCACCCGCTTCGCACCCTCGCCCACCGGCTTCCTGCATGTCGGCGGCGCGCGCACCGCCTATCTCAACGCGCTCTACGCCCATGCCCGCGGCGGGCAGTACCTGCTGCGCATCGAGGACACCGACAAAGTACCTGCTGCGCATCGAGGACACCGACAAGTCCCGCAGCACCCAGGCTGCGGTGGACCAGATTCTCGAAAGCCTGGCCTGGCTCGGCCTCTCGCCCGACGAACCACCCGTGCTGCAATCCACGCGCGAGGCGCGCCACGCCGAAGTCGCGCACGCATTGCTGGCAACGGGCCAGGCCTACCGCGCCTATGAATCGCCCGCCGAGCTCGACGCCAAGCGCGCCGCCGCGATGGCCGAGAAGCGCCCGCCGCGATACGATGGCTATTGGCGCGACCGCGAACCTGGCGCCGCGCAAGCCGGCCAGCCTTTCGCCATCCGCATCAAGGCCCCGCGCGAGGGCAGCATGGTCGTCGAAGACCTGGTGCAAGGCCGCGTCGAAGTGCCCTGCGAGGAACTGGATGACATGATCATCCTGCGCTCCGACGGCACGCCCACCTACCTGCATGCGGTGGTGGTGGACGACCATGACATGGCGATCACCCATGTCATCCGCGGCGATGATCATCTGACCAACACTTTTCGCCAGTGCATGGTCTATGACGCGATGGGCTGGCAGCGGCCCCACTTCGCGCATGTGCCGCTGATCCATGGCGCGGATGGCGCCAAATTGTCCAAGCGGCACGGCGCGGTCGGCGTGCTGGAATGGCGCGACCAGGGAATTTTGCCGGAGGCCGCGCTGAACGCGCTGCTGCGCCTGGGCTGGGGCCATGGCGATGAAGAGATCATCCCCCGTGCCCGCGCGCAGGACATCTTCAACATCGCCGATGTCGGCCGCGGCGCCTCGCGCATGGACTACGCGAAGCTCCTGCACATCAACGGCGTCTATCTGCGTGAGGCCGATCCGGCCCGGCTGCTGGACGATGCCTGCGCGCGGCTCGGCGCCGATGCCAACGCGCGCGCGCGCCTGGCCGTGCTGATCGGCCCCGCGCGGGATCGCGCCAGGACGCTGGTGGAACTGGCCGATGGGCTGCGCTTCGCACTGGGCCACGGCGCGCCCGCGCCCGACGACAAGGCGCGCGCCACGCTGACCGACGAAGCGCGCGCGCGCCTCTCCCGCCTGGCTGATGCGCTCGCCGGCGGCGACTGGTCGCAACCGGCCATCGACGCCCGGCTGCGCGCCTTCGCCGAGGCCGATGGCGCGAAGCTGAAGGATGTCGCGCAGCCCCTGCGCGCGGCGATCGTGGGCAGCCTGCTCTCGCCGCCGATTGACGCGGTGCTGGCCGCAATGGGAGAGGACGAGACCCTATTCAGGATCCGCGCAGCGTGACCACCGCCTGGGGCGCCCACGCACCTGATGTCAAGCAACGCCTGCTGATCGGGCTCGCGCGGCGCAGCGTATTGGGCCGCGGCGTGTTCCGCCGGCGGATGGCGGGGCTGATCGGCGGGCCCGTCGATGTGGAGCTCGGCGGCTGCCGCTACCGGCTGCGGCTGGACAACAGCGCGCCGGCACGCGCGCTGCTGCTGCACGCGCGCTACAACATGCGCGAACTCGCCTTCCTGGCCGATGGCCTGGTGCCGGGTGATTGCTTCGTTGATATCGGCTGCAACATCGGCACCTATTCACTGCCGATGGCGCTGCGCGTGGGTTCCACGGGGCAGGTGCTGTCGATCGACGCCAACCCGGCGATGATCGAGGCAATCGCCTTCAACGCCGCCGCGTCATCCATGCCGCAGCTGCGCCCCATGCATGTCGCCGTGGGCGACCGCGAGGCGGAGATGGCGCTCGACCTCTCGGCCAACGACATGGGCGGCATGGCGGTGGCGGAAGGCGCGGGCGGCATCCCCATGCGACCGCTCCTGGCCATTCTGCACGACGCAGGGATCACCCGCCTCACCGCACTGAAGATCGACATCGAGGGGCATGAGGACCAGGCCCTGCTGCCCTTCTTCGCCGATGCGCCCGATGCCTTGCTGCCGCGCCGCATGGTGGTGGAGCTGGACCGCCGCAT
>JAPLOK010000187.1 GCA_026400775.1 Alphaproteobacteria bacterium
CCTGCGCGCGCGCATGCGCACCTGCGCCACCGCTTCCTCGCCCGAAATATACAGCGCGCGCTGCCCATTGGCCGCGATGCGCGATGCCGCCTGCAACAGGATGGTGGATTTGCCGATGCCCGGATCACCGCCCACCAGCACCGCCGAACCCGCGACGAAGCCGCCGCCCAGCGCGCGGTCGAATTCGGCGATGCCGGTGCGGCTGCGCGCCGGCGGCGCGGAGGTGCCAATCAGGTCGACGAATTCGATACGCCGCCCGGGCCCCGCCTTGGCCGCGGGGCCGGGGCCGCGGGCCAGCGGTGCTTCCTCCGTCAGCGTGTTCCATTCGCCGCAACCATCGCAGCGGCCCTGCCATTTCGGATGGATGGCGCCGCAGGCCTGGCAGACGAAGCGGGTCTTGTCCTTGGCCATCAGTCGGTCGGCGTACAGGCGTGAATCGGCGCGGTCATGTTACTCACGCCCAGGGGTTCCGCGCGCCCGGCTGCGACCAGGGCGAGACCGGTGCCGGCTTCGCCCAGGGGCTGCCGCCGGGGGGCTGCGCCGGCGCATCCAGATACACACCGCCGGTCGGCCGCATCTGCATCAACCGCGCCACGCGCTGCTCCGTCGGCGGGTGTGTCGCGAACAGGTTGCTTGGCGAAAATCCCTGCAGCGGGTTGATGATGAACATATGCGCGGTTGCGGGGTTTGCCTCGGCATTCTCGTTCAGCGTGCTGTGCTTGTAGCCCTCCAGCTTCTGCAGCCCGCTGGCCAGCCAGGTTGGGTCGCCGCAGATCTCGGCACCTTCGCGGTCGGCCTCGAATTCCCGCGCGCGGCTGATCGCCATCTGCACCAGCATCGCCGCGATCGGGCCCAGGATCATGATCATCAGCACGCCGATGAAGCCCAGCGGGTTGCGGTTGTCCCGCCCGCGGGCGAACAGCCCGCCGAACTGCGCCAGCATGCCGATTGCGCCCGACAAGGTGGCCGCCACCGACATCACCAGGATGTCCCGGTGTTTGATGTGCGCGATCTCATGCGCGATCACGGCGGCCACCTCGCGCTCATCCATCAGGTCGATCAGGCCGGAATTCACCGCCACCACGCCGTTCGACGGTCCGCGGCCTGTGGCGAAGGCGTTGGGCTGGTCCTCATGGATCACGTAGAGCTGCGGCATGGGAATGCCGGCGCGCTGCGCCAATTGCTGCGTCATCGCATAGAGGCGAGGGGCATCCTCGGGCCCGATGGGCTGGGCGTTGTGCATGCGCAGCACCATCCCGGCACTGCCCCACCAGGCGAACATGTTCATCGCGGCTGCAACGGCCAACGCGACCAGCGCGCCGCCCTCGCCCGCGATCAGATAGCCGCAGAAACCGAACAGGGTCGTCAGCCCCGCCAGCAGAATGAAGGTGCGCGCGTAGCCACCCATGGGATTCCCCCTTGATGCGCCGGTCGTGGATGGCACATGGGGGGCATGGACGACAAACCGCAAGACCCGCCGGAATTGCCCCCCCCTGGCCAGCGCGCCCGCCCCGCGCCGCCGCTGACGCCGCTGAACCGCCCGCAGCGGCCGTATTCCCCGCCCGGTGTCGAGGATGGCGGCCCCACCGGCCCCGAGCCCACGCGCTACAATGACTGGGAACGCAAGGGCCGCGTCAGTGATTTCTGACCCCTTGCGGCCACCCGCCGGACGCGATTGTCTGTCGTTCAACAATTGGGGTGGAAACGCATGCCGCTTTCGGGCCTGCGCGTGGTGGAATTCGCGGCACCGCTCGGCGCCTATGCCGGGCGGCTTTTCGCTGGGCTGGGTGCTGATGTGGTGCTGGTCGAGCCGCCCGGCGGCGGCCCGCTGCGCGCACACGGCCTGCTGCACCAAGCGCTGAACGGCGGCAAGCGCTCGATTGTCCTCGCGCCTGAAACTGCGCAGGCGCGCCGCCTGGCCGAAGGCGCTGATCTTGTCATCGCCGGCGCACCACTGCCCTTCGACCCCCGCGCGGCCAACCCCGCGCTGGTGGTGATGCAACTCTCGCCCTTCGGCACCGACGGCCCCTATGCGGGCTGGCAGGCAGAGGACATCACGGCACTTGCATTGGGGGGCATGTTGACGCTGGCGGGCTATCCGGGCGCGCCTCCCATCGCGGCCTGCGGCGAACAGGCGATCGGGGCGGCCAGCCTGTTCGGCGCGGTCGGCGCCATGGCCGCGCTGCTGCGCGCGGAAGCGACCGGCGTGGGCGCCATGGTCGATGTCTCGATGCAGGAATGCGTCGCCATGGGCCAGGAAAACGCCATCCAGTTCCTGGAGCTGGAAGGCGTGGTGCGCGGCCGCAATGCCGGCGGCCAGCGCCAGGCCGGCACAGGCGTCTTCGCCTGCCGTGACGGGCATGTGTACCTGATGGCCGGCGGCATCGCCTCCAACCGCTTCTGGGGTGCGACGGTGCAATGGCTGGAGGATGCCGGCGCGCCCGGCGCCGTCGCCTTGCGTGACCCCAAATGGGACGACCCCGCCTGGCTGAACACCGCCGAGGCCAAGCGCATCTTCGCCTCCCTGTGGGAACCGATCGCGCGCGCGCATAGCAAGGCCGAACTCAACGCCGAGGCCAAGCGCCGGCGCATTCCGCTGGCCCCGGTGGCCACGGCGCGGGACATTCTGTCCAGCGAACAGCTGCACGCGCGCGGCTATTTCGTGGAGCAGGACGGGCTTCGCGTTCCGGGCGCGCCCTATCGTCTCTCCGCCACGCCATGGCGCGCGCCCGGCCGAGCCCCCGCGCTGGACGAACACCGCGAGGCGGTGCTGCGCGACATTCGCCCGCGACCCGCGCCACGTATCGCCAGCCCCGGCGCGCCGCTGGCCGGGTTGCGCGTGGCGGACTTCACCTGGATCGGCGCGGGCGCCTATGCCACGCGGCTGCTGGCCGATCTCGGCGCCGATGTGATCAAGATCGAGAGCGCGACGCGCCTGGACACGCTGCGCGATGCCAAGCCCTTCAAGGATGGCAAGCGCGGCGTGAATCGCAGCGGCTATTTCGCCGACCGCAACTGCGGCAAGCGCAGCATCACGCTGGACCTGAAGCACCCCGATGGCCTGCGCATCGCCCGCGATTTGGTAGCATGCGCCGATGTGGTGGCGAATAACTTTTCGCCCGGCGTGATGGAGCGCCTGGGCCTGGGCTTCGACGCCGTGCAGGCGATGAATCCCGGCGCCATCTACCTGGCCATGTCCATGCAGGGCGCCACCGGCCCCGAGGCGGATTCGCGCGGCTATGGCCTGACCATCACCGCGCTGACCGGCTTCCAGCACCTGACCGCACTGCCCGGCCGCGAACCCGCCGGCACCGGCACCAACTACCCCGACCATATCCCGAACCCGACGCATGCGGTCTTCGCAGTGCTGGCAGCGCTGCGCCATCGCCGCGCGACGGGACAGGGCCAATGCATCGATGTGGCGCAGACCGAGCCCACCATCGCCATGCTGGCACCCATCCTCATGCAGGCGCAGCGCGACGGCACCGACCCGGCGCCGCTGGGCAATGTGCATCCGCAGCTGCTGTTGCAGGGCGTATTTCCCTGCGCCGGGGATGACCGCTGGATCGCGATTTCGCTGCGCGATGCGCGCGATGCGGCGGCCTGCGCAGGCATCCTTGGCACCGCCGATGCCGATGCGTTGCCCGCCGCCACCCGCGCGCATGATGCCCAGGCGCTGATGCGCGCCCTGCAAGCCGCGGGCGTGCCCGCCGGCGCTGTGCAGACGAGCGCCGACGTGCTGGCCGATCCGCAGCTGGGCCACCGTGGGCATTTCGCAGCCCTGCCGCATGCCGAGATGGGCCTGTCCCACTACAACGCTCTACCCTTCACGATGCAGGGCCTGCCGCGCCACCCTCGCCACGCCGCGCCGCTGCTGGGCGAGCACACCGCCGCGATTTGTGCTGAACTCGACGTCACCGCGCCACCGGAGGCCCTGCAATGAACGCCACAAGCCGCATCGCCGCCCTGCGCCTGCCAGGAGATCAGCGGCTCTTCGCGCGGGCCCTGCTCGACAGCTGGGCCTGCGCGATGGCGGCGCGCGACGAGCCCGCGGCGCGGCTTGCGCTGCGCCATTCTCGTGGACGCGGCGCTGCATCGCTGTGGCATGCTGATGCCACCGACGCGCATGAGGAGGATGCAGCCTGGGCCAATGGCGTGATCGGCCATGTGCTGGATTATGACGACGTCGCCTCGGCGATGCGTGGCCATCCCAGCATCGCGATGCTGCCCGCCATCATGGCGTTGGCCGAGACCGAGGAACTGACCCTGGCCGATTGCGCCGCCGCCTACACCACGGGGCTGGCCGCGATCCTGGCCATCTCACGCGCCATGGTGGTCGAGCACTATGCGCGCGGTTGGCACAGCACCGCGACGATCGGTGCGATCGGTGCGGCGCTCGCATGTTGTAGGCTGCTGCGCCTGCCGGCCGCGCAGACTGAGCATGCGATTGGCCTGGCTGTTGCGCAGGCCGCCGGCACGCGGCTCTCCTTCGGCACCATGGGCAAGGCCTTCCAGGCGGGACAGGCCAATCTGGTGGGGCTGCGTAGCGCGCGGCTGGCGCAACTCGGCTTCGATGCCGCGCCCGATGCGCTGGACGGACCGATGGGCTTCGCCTCGCTCTATGGCACCGGCGCATTCACGCTGCCGGATTTCGACGCGCCGCTGGCGCTCGAGGTGAAGAAATACCCCATGTGCTACGCGACGCATCGCGCGCTCGATGCGCTGCTGGATCTGCGCGCCGAGCATGGGCTGACGCTGGACGCCGTGCGCGCCGTACATGTGCGCGTGTCCGCGCAGGCGCTGTCGCCCTTGATCCATCACCGCCCGCGCACCGGTCTGGATGCGAAATTCTCCATGGAATACGCGGCTGCCGCGGCGCTGCATGATGGCTCGATCCGGCTTTCGAGCTTCACCGATGCCGTAGTGAACCGCCCCGCCATCCAGGCATTCTTCCCGCGCGTGACGACCGAGGAAGCGCCCGGCGCCCTGCTGCCGCGCTTCGCCGAATTGACGCTGCATCACACCGATGGCCGCGTGCTGACCGCGCGCCAGGATGTGCTGCGCGGTGGCGAGGACGCACCATTGTCGGACGCCGAGCTTTGCGCCAAGGCCGATGACTGCCTGGGCATGCCCGGCGCTGCCGCGACGATGCTGGCGCGCCTGCTGGATGGCACGCGCCCCGCTGGGCTTGCATTGCCATTCGCCATGGGAGACGCCGCATGATCCGCCGCCGCACCGCACTGCTCTTGCCCCTGGCCGCGCCCGCGCTCGCGCAGCCGGAATGGCCCAACCGCAGCATCCGGCTGATCGCCACCTTCGAACCGGGTGGCGGTGCCGACCAGTCAGCGCGTGCGCTGGCCGCAATGCTGGGGCCGCTGCTGGGCCAGACCGTCGTGGTGGAGAACCGCACGGGCGCCGCCGGCAATATCGGCGCCGAGGCCATGGTGCGCGCGAATGACGGGCACACCTTCCTCTACGTCTCGACCGGGCCGATCACATACCACCATCTGCTGTTCCGCACGCTGCCCTTCGATCCGCTGCGCGACCTGCTGCCCATCGCGTTTTCTGCGCATTCGCCCAACATCATCGGTGCCCGCGCCGACCTGCCTTGGCGCGGCATCAATGACCTGGTGGCCGCCGCGCGTCGCACACCGGGCGCCATCAACTATGGCAGCGCCGGCATAGGCACCACGCAGCACCTGACGATGGAACTGCTGCAGGCGCGCGCGAATATCGAGCTGACCCACATCCCCTATCGCGGCGGTGCCGCGAGCCTGCGCGACCTGCTGGGCGGGCGGCTGGAGCTTGCGGTGCTGACGGGTTCGGGCGCCGCGCCCATCCGCGAAGGCCGCGTGACCGCCCTGGCCGTGACAGGCAGCGGGCGCATTCCTGTCATTCCCGATGTGCCCAACATGATCGAACAGGGCTTCCCCGATTTCATCGCAACCGCGTGGTATGGCGTGGTCGGGCCCGCGAACACGTCGGGCGAGATCGTGCGTCGCGTGTCGGATGCCATCACCCGCGTCACGCAGGACGAGATCTTCAACGCCCGCATGCGCGACATCACTTTCGAGGCCGCGACCATGGACAGTGCTGCCTTCTCGCGCTTCATCGCGGCGGAGCGCACGAAATGGGAACCCATCGTGCGCCGTTTTGCCGGGAGCCTTTGATGAAGCTGTTGATCACCGAAGCCGCATTGCGCGAAGTGGGCGGCGTGCCCGATGGCGTGGAGCTGATGGTCTTTGATCCCGCAGTGTCGCCGCGCGGTTTTGACGCAGCCTTTCTCTCGCGCGAACTGTATTTCGGCGGCGCGCGCGATGCACCGCCGCCCGCCTGGATCACCTTTGTCGATGCGCTGATGGCCGAGCGGGGCCTCAAATGGTTGCAGGTGCATTCGGCGGGCGTGGATCGCCAGCAATACCGCCAGATGATGGCGCGCGGCGTGCGCCTGACCACGGCCGCCGGCGCCAATTCTGTTGCGGTCGCGCAGTCCGCCGCGGGCATGGTGGTGGCCATGGCGCGCGGCCTGCCGCGCTGGATCGGCGCGCAGGCGCGGCACGAATGGCAGCCCATCAAGCCACCGCTGCCCGCCGATCTGCAGGGCCAGCAATGCGTGATCCTGGGCCTGGGGCCTGTGGGTCTCGAGATCGGTCGTATCCTGGGCGCTGTGGGGCTGCGCTGCATCGGCCTGTCGCGCCGCGCGCGTGCGGAGGCGCCGCCAGGTTTCGTCGCCACCGGCACCTATGGCGAACTCGGCACGCTGCTGCCGGACACGCATTGGCTGGTGCTGGCCTGTCCGCTTTCGGCTGAGACGCGCGGCATGGTCGGCGCTGCGCAGCTGGCGGCGATGCCGCGCGGTGCCGGCATCTCCAATGTTGCCCGCGGTGGCATCCTGGATGAAGCGGCTGCACGCGATGCGCTGGCCCGCGGGGCGCTGGGCTGCGCCTATATGGACGTGTTCGAGCAGGAACCACTGCCCGCCGACAGCCCTTGGTGGGACACCCCCAACACCACTGTCTCGCCGCATGCCGCGGGCCCCGCGGCGGGCAATCTGGCGCGCGCGGCGGGCATCTTCCGACGCAACCTCGATCTTTATCTGGCGGGCAAGCCGCTCATCAACGAGGCAGAGTCCTGATGGATTTCTCCATTGCGCCTGAGCATGCGGCGATCGCCGAGACGGTGCGCCGCTTCGTGGAACGCGAACTGATCCCGCTGGAGCGAGATGTCATCCGCCGCGAGGCAGAGCGCGGCTTCACCGATGCGCCCTTGATCGCGCCCGAGGCCGAGGCGCGTCTTGCCGCAGCGGCCAAGGAAGCCGGCCTCTATGGCATCGATGTGCCCGAGGAATTCGGCGGCCAGGATCTCGGCCTGCTGACCAAGGCCATCGTCTTCGAGGAGATGAAGCGCAGCATCGTGCCCTTCGTCCTGCCGCCCGACAGCCCGAACCTGCATTTGCTGAAGGAAACCTGCCGCGGCGAGCAGATCGAGCGCTACATGCTGCCCTATGCGCGCGGCGAGAAGAAAAGCTGCATCGCCATCAGCGAGCCCGGCGCGGGCAGCGATGCCGGGGCCATCCGCACGCGCGCCGAACGCTACAACGGCAAATGGCTGCTGAACGGTGAGAAGACCTGGATCAGCAACGCGCGGCGTGCCGACTTCATCATCGTGCTGGCGGTGACAGATGCTGCGCGCGGCACACGTGGTGGCATGACCGCCTTCCTGGTCGATCGCGATACGCCCGGCCTCACCATCCCGACTGTCTTCCCGATGATCGGCGAATACGCGCCATACTCCCTGAATCTCGAGAATGTGCTGCTCGGCGACGAACATATCCTCGGCGAAGTCGGCCAGGCCTTCGTGCCCATCTCCCGCAGGCTCGGAATCCGCCGCATGGAGATCGCCGCCCGCTGTCTGGGCTATGCCCGCCGCTGCATCGAGATGATGATCGAGCAGGCCAATTCCCGCAGCACCTTCGGCGCAAAGCTCGCCGACCGGCAATCGGTGCAATTCGCCATCAGCGATTCCTGGCAGGAACTGGAAATGTGCCGCCTGCTGGTCCACCGACTGGCCTGGCGGATGGACCAGGGAAGCGCCGGCGACTCCCTGGAAATCCGCCGCGAAGGTGCCATGGCGAAAATCCAATGCACCGAGATGGTGACGCGGGTGGTCGACCGCGCCATCCAGATGCATGGCGGCATGGGCATCAGCAAGGAATTGCCGCTGGAATACATGGCCCGCGCCGCGCGCGTCTGGCGCATCGTCGAAGGGCCCAGCGAGGTGCATCGCTGGCTGGTGGCGCGCGACCTGCTGCGCGCCTGAGGCGCTACGTCACGCGGTCCAACTCCTGCTCCGACAGGTTCGCGGGCACCACCGTCAACGGCACGCGCAGCCTCGTGGCGTAGCGGCCGGTCAGCGCTGAAATCAGCGGCCCCGGCCCGGAATTTCCGGGCGCGGCGGCCAGCACCAGGATCGACATGCGCGGGTCTTCGGCCAGCAGTTTCAACAGTTCCTCGCGCGCATCGCCCTCGCGGATCAGCAGGATCGGCAGGCCGCCGGTGATCTCGTTCACCTGCGCCGCCAGGCCGTTCAGCAGTTGCTCGGCTTCCGCCCGGCGTTCCTCGGCCATCAGCGCGCCGATGCCGGCCCATTCGGTCTGGTCGGCCGGTTCCAGCACGCGCAGCAGCGCCACGCGCCCGCCTGATTTTTTCGCGCGCAGGGCTGCGTATTTCAGCGCGACGGCACGTTCGGGGCTGTCATCCACCACCACCAGGAAGACACGGTTTCGGCGGGTTTCGGTATCGGGCACTCAGTTCCTCCGGAACAGCATGCTGCCAAGCCAACCGGCCAGGATGGCCAGCACCACGCAGATCACACCGTAAAGCAAGGGTTGGCCGCGCGAAACATCTGCGATGGTGGCGGCCGTACCCACACGCTCCACCCGGAATGCCAGCAATTCGCGCGCGGCCACGCGGCGGCTGTCCACCAGCAGCACCTCCACCGTGTAGTCGCCCGCCGGGATGGTCGCGGGCAGCGGCAGGTTCACATGGAACAGCCGGCCGCCGACGATATCCACAGGCGCGATATCCTCCTGCCAAAGGCCTGCTTCCTGCTTGATCTCGACCAGGGCGGCACGGAATTCCGGGTCGCGCGCGCCGGTCGGCGTCAGCCGCAGCATGTCCAGGCCCAGCGCGTATTGTCGGCGCAGCGCCTCGGGCAACAGGCGCCAGGCGGGCAGGGTGCCCGCCACCGCATAGAAGGCCGGCACCGCGCCATAGCGCGCCGCCGGGCCGTTGAACCACAGCCCCAGCACCTGCACCTTGCGCCGCACCGTGAAAGGCAGGTCCGGGCCGCGCGCCATGATGATGACCTCCGCCCCGCCCGGCCCAATCGGTTGCGCGGTGGAACCGAACACCATCAAGGAGCCGCCGGTGAAGGTCGTGGACAGTTCGACGCGGTCGGTCGACAGCCGCGCGACCAGAGGTTCCTCCGCCACGGCGGGCAGGGACAGCAGCAACAAGGCGAGCAGCCAGCGCATCAGCCCGCACTCAGATTGAACAGCCGCGCGGGCGTGTCGATCAGCCCCCAGAGCAGCAGCCCTGCCACGGACAGCACCAGCGCACCGAGCAGGAAGCGCGTCTCCTCCCCGCGCAGCCTGGTGCCCATCTGGGCACCGAATTGCGCGCCCGCGACACCACCCAGCAGCAGCAGCAGCGTCAGCACGATATCGACCGTGCCCAACTGCCAGGCCGCCATCACTGTCACCGCGGCGGCCACGCAGACCACCTGGAACAGCGAGGTGCCGATCACCACGCCGGTCGGCATGCCGAGCAGATAGATCATCGCCGGCACCAGCATGAAGCCACCGCCGACACCCATGATGGACGACAACAGCCCCACCGTCGCACCGACCAGCAGCGGCGGAATCACGCTGATGAACAGGCGCGACTTCCGGAACCGGAGCTTGAATGGCAGGCCATGCATCCAGAAGTGCTCGTGCAGCCGCGCCTGGCGCTTCTTCGAGCGGCGCAGAATGGCGCGCGCGCTTTCCAGCACCATGAGCGTGCCGAGCGCACCCAGCACCACCACGTAGAAGAGCGACACCGCGGCATCGACCAGGCCCGCGCTTTTCAGCCAGGCGAAGAGCTGGATGCCGATGGCGCTGCCGACCAGCCCACCGGCCACCAGCACGCCGCCCATGGTCCAATCGACATTGCCTCGCCGCCACTGCGCGATCATGCCGCTGGTCGATGCACCCAGAACCTGGTTCGCGCCCGACGCCACGGCCACCGGCGCCGGCACGCCCAGCAGGATCAAGGATGGCGTCAGCAGGAAGCCGCCACCCACCCCGAACAGCCCCGACAGCCAGCCCACAG
>JAPLOK010000144.1 GCA_026400775.1 Alphaproteobacteria bacterium
CCTGGATCACCGCGCTGTGCGACTACGGCACGATGAGCTTCGGCGATGTCGCGGCGGCGGCCATCCGCTATGCGCGCGAAGGCTTCGCGGTGTTCGAATACATGGCAGGCCAGATCCGGTTGTATGAGGAAGGCTATCGCAGCTGGCCTTCCAATGCCGCGATTTTCCTGCCTAACGGCAAGCCGCCCGAAGTGGGTGACCGTTTCCTGCAAACCGACCTCGCGGCCACGCTGCAATACATGGTCGATGAGGAGCGCGTGGGCGCGCGGCGCGGGCGCATCGCCGGGCTGCAAGCGGCGCGCGCGGCCTTCTATTGCGGTGACATCGCCGCCCGCATCGCCGCCTACCACGCGCAGAATGGCGGCTATCTGACGCGCGAGGCGACATGCAGGTCTTCACCTGCGGCCCCTGGTGCCAGGGGCCGATGCTGGCGCAGGCGCTGCTGATGGTGGAGCGCTCGGGTGGTCTGGCAGGCCTGGCGCATAACAGCGCCGACTACATCCACCTGCTGACCGAGATCATCAAGGCCGCCTGTTCGGACCGCGAATACCGCTATGGCGATCCGCAATTCGTCGATGTGGGCATGGAGCAATTGCTGTCGGAGGCGCATGTCGCGGCCCGCGTGGCGGCCATCGACATGCAGCTGGCGATGCCGGACATGCCGCCGCCGCTGGGGCGCTACCCCGGGAATTTCCCGCTGCCGGAGCCGGGCGGTTCGGCCGCGACGATCGAGCCCGACACCTCCTATTGCTGCGCGGTGGATCGCTGGGGCAATGCGTTTTCCGCAACGCCCTCGGACGGGTCATGGCGTTCGCCGGTGATTCCGGGGCTGGGCATCGTGCCATCCGCGCGCGGCACGCAATCGCGGCCCGATCCCCGGCACCCATCGGGTGTGGCACCTGGCAAGCGCCCGCGCCTGACGCCCAACCCGGCTATCGCCTTGCGTGATGACGGCTCGGTGATGCCCTTCGGGGCACCGGGCGGCGATGTGCAGGTGCAGGCGATGCTGCAGGTGTTCCTCAACACCTTCCATTTCGGCATGGACATCCAGGAGGCGATCGAGGCGCCGCGCTTCGCCAGCTTCAGCTTCCCCAATTCCTTCGCGCCCCACACGCATCTGCCGGGCCGGCTGAACCTTGAGGACCGCTTCCCAACCGCGGTCACGGATGAATTGTCGCGCCGCGGCCATGATGTGGAGCTGTGGCCAGCCTATTCGCGGCGAGTCTGTTCGGTGGAGGCGATTTTGCGGGATGCGCGCACGGGCTTCCTGCGGGCGGGGGCGGATTTGCGCCAGCCGGCTTATGCGGTGGCGGTGTAGGGTCTGCGCTGCCCTGCTCGTATGGCTATGGGCCGACGCTGTGCGGTGGCACTCCGTCCGCGGCGCTGTGCGGCGGCAGCGGACGGAAGCCATCGGGCACCGGAATATCCGGGTTTTCGGCAAAGAGGCGCGACCAGGCGCGGCTGGAAATCGCCTCCGCTTCCGCGATCAGCGCGGCTTCGTTCATCGTGGTCACGCGGCCCTCGCGCATGATCCAGCGACCATCTACCATCACATCGGTGATGTCCGCCGCCTGGCCCTGATGCACGAAGACCGAGACCGGGCGCAGGAAAGGCGCCAGATGCGCGCGATCCACCCGCAGCATGATCAGATCCGCGACATTGCCCGGCGCCAGCCACCCGCCATCATGCACGCCCAGCGCGCGATAGCCGTTGCGTGTGGCCCAGCGCAGGGCTTCTTCCGGCGAGGGGTTGCGGCCATCCCGCCTGCGGATGCGTTCCATGAACAGGCCGGTGCGCATGACCTCCACCATGTCCTCGGCCATGTTGTCGGTGCCCATGGCGATGTTGGCGCCGGCCTGTTCCATCTCGCAGACGCGCGGTGACAAACCACGCCGCGCGGCGATGGCGGAATTGAAGGCGATATGGGCCTTTCGCTTCCCCAGGATCTTTTCTTCGAGCGGCGCCATGCAGCGGCAATGCGCGCCGATCATGCGGTCATGGATGAAGCCGATGCTGTCCAGAAACTCGGTGGGCAGCATGTTGTGATGCGCCTGTACGGCTGCCACCTCACCCCAGATCTGGTTGAGGTGGATGGTGCAGATGCTGTCCAGTTCCTGCTGCAATGCGCGCAGTTCGCGCAGCAATTCCGTTGAGCACATATCCGGCGCCCAGGCCGCCACACCCACACGAATGCGACCTTCGCCGGCGCCATCCCATCTTGCATGCAGGGCGCGAATGCGCGCCACACCCTTGGCACCCAGCGCCGCGTCGCGCACGAACCCCGCCGGGTCGCCGATCGAGGTGCCGACCCGGTCCCAGGCGCGTTCGGCCAGCACCATGCGCAGCCCGCAATCGACCATGGCCTGGGCGTAGTTCTCGATCTCCGTGGCGTCTTCCAGCACGGCCGTGGTGCCGGAGCGGATCGCCTCCAGCGCGCCCAATTGGCACATCACGGATTGCTCGTGCGGTGTCAGCGGCGGCAGTGGAATAGGCGAGAGGCCGCCGCTGAAGGGTGGTTCGTGCGGCGGTGACAGGTCTTCGAATACGCCGCGCGCCAGCGTCATGACGAAATGCGTGTGGATATTGGCGAAGCCGGGGAAGATGGCGTGGCCGCTGGCATCGATCTCGGTGGCGGCGGGAAAGGCCGCGCGCATCTCGGCCACCGTGCCCAGGCCCGCGATGCGGCGCCCGTCCAGCACGATGGCGCCGTGGTGGTGGATGCTGCCCGCGTCATCGCCGGTGACGATGGTGGCATTGGCGATCAGGGTCTGCATGGCGACGATGTTCGCGCCGCGCGTCCGGCGCGTCCAGCACGGCTGCGTCAATCGCGCGGGCGTGCTGCGGGTCGGTGCAGGAAGCCTGTCTTGAGCAGCCAGAGCAGCGCGCGATCGAGCAGCAATGGCGGTGTGCCGGGCAGGGCGGCGTGCAATGCGGCGGGCGTGGTGGTGCCCTCGGGCAGGGCCTCCAGCACGGCACGCAATGCGGCGGCGCGTGCCGCATCGGCCGCGGGGTGGATCGCCGCTGGCAGGGCGAGCATGGCGGCCAGATCGGTGGGTGCGGCGGGGTCGCGCGCGATGAGTGTGTCAGGCAGCAGCGGCGTGCTGGGCCAATCGGCGAAAACATCTGTGGGGTCGAGCG
>JAPLOK010000211.1 GCA_026400775.1 Alphaproteobacteria bacterium
ATCAGCGCGCGCCAACGCCCGCTCTCGCAAATCGTCTGAGTATGGCCGCATCCCCGCTGGCCTCCTGTCCAGCAGGAAGCTTGAATCAGAAACTCAGCCGCGCCGGAATCCCGATTCTATCAAAAGACAGCATGCTCTAAAGTAGTATACTACAACTATAATCCAAATTACGTGGGTCCAGATAAGTGGGAAACTACCCAGACCTACGGTGAGAATGCGAAAATTGTCAACGATACATTCCAAGATGTGTTTGACAACAACGAGATATTTGCGTCACGCACGACATGGTTTGATACTCAAGGCTGGAAAGTTACTGAAAACGCAAATCTTGACAATGGTAATACTTATGTTCTGACCTTCGGGCCAGGATCCAATGTGATGCAGTCTTATGTTTTTCATGATGCAAATCACGACGAAACGTGGAGTCGAGTTGAATATTCGGAATTGAATTCGGGCTCTGGACAATGGATGAAGACCAACGTCTACGATGACTATGGCAGACTGGATCAATTTCGGCATGACGACCTTCCTGACAATTTTGATTTCGAGTGGTACGTCAATACAACCGATGCGGATGGTCAGTTTGATGGGCAGTATGGCGTTCGAGACAACGGCACAACGTGGAAGTTTGGTTGGAACGGTCAAACTTATACACACTGGAAGGAAGCGGATCCGTTAGATTATTATGCGCATTGGAAAACTATCGACTACAGAGCGTACGATATGGCGAGTGCGAAATGGGCAAGCTCGCTCATCGAATACAACGACAGCACGAAGCTGCTATGGGCGCAGGACACTAAAGGCATCCAGCGTTGGTCGCAGTTCGAAATGTCGTTCAATGCTGACGGCACGGTCAACGACATCCAGACGACCATGCGGGATGGGTTGAAAGTTCAAGATCGTACCGTAGCGGATGGCAATGGCGGTTACCAGCACTTCACCGTCTATCGCGATGCGAGCGGTGTCGAGGTCGGCCGGGTCATCACGGCTGCTACGGGGCTACAGACGGCGAATTTGACGGCCGCGAGTGCGGTTGCCGGAGCCCATTTGTTCATCAACGCCAGTACGGGCAGCTTTGAAATCGGGATCAATTCAGGCGGCGGATGGGCCTTGCCCGACCTCAGCGGCGGGCCGGGTATTTGGGAGGCAGTCAAGGGGGTTACGAACTTCCTCCTTGGGCGCGGCGGCCTTGCCGGGTCAACGCTGGGCATGGTGCTAACCCCATGGAACACCTATCCGCCGGCCCAGCTATTCGAACTGAGCCCGGACTTTCGCTTCATCGCTCCACCGCCCATGGAAGTGACACCAACACTCCAGTATCGTGACGCGAACGGCCAGTGGCAAACGATTAACGGCGCTGCGGTAGGCGCCACATTCACCGGCAGCGTGCTGAGACTCGACAGCGCCCGATTCACCGAGCTAACCGGCCTTGATGCGTCAGTGCTTGCAACAACCCCTGACCGGGGAATTGGAGATAATTCGGGAAATTTCACTATTGATGAGCAACCCGCCCTTGGACAAGGCGAGTCACCTGACGGAGAGCCGCCGAATGGCAGCGACGTCGCGGCGATTGTTGGCGGCTTGTTTGCTGTCGTTGCGGAACGAGGTTTAGAGAGCGATAGGATGGCCGTGGAGTTGCGTTCGCTCGCGGGTGCCGTGGTTAGAGTATGGGGCGCCGACGCGTCTCCTGAGAATTTGGCCCGGGCGCTAGACTTGGCGAGAGATTCGGCGATATCTAGTAATGATCCAAGCGCCCTTGGCCGAACGAGGCCAAATGAATTCGAGGCAGCAATTCGCTACGAGAGGGCTAACAATGTGCTTCTGGACCGATCTGGAGGATCAGGTGTAGATTTCATTATTAGGGGTAGCACCGGAGGAAGTGGACCCAATGGACAGATAACTATTGATGAAATGGGATCAAATCTGACAAATCAATTCGTCCCATCTCAAATGAATAATTTAGTTGAAACAGTTGTTTCGAAGCTAAGAAATCCTAACACCGATTTAGTTTTAGTTGATGTTTCGCGCTGGTCGGCTAGTCAGGTGACGACTTTTGAGAGTCGATTGCTAAACGATAGTCGGCTTCACAATCAAATGGGCCGCATAATCATACAAGGAAGGCCGTAAAATGGGCGCAGAAATTGTGTTTAAGGGTATATCAGGCGTGCCGGGATTTGAAAATTCCACCTTCGTCGACGGTGGCCAGCAGACAACTATATGGTATGTGTCAACTTCTATTTTTGAGTTCATTTTTTCTGTTTTGTATGAAATGATTGTTCCGATCGAAGAAATGCCGGTTTTCGCCGAAATTTGCCGTAATTCTTGCGGCTATTTTCATGATGAATTTTTTCCAAACTTGCCAGAGTTTGGTGATCCTGTCATTGAGCCCTTTTTGGTGTTTGGCGATCTCCCCGATCATGAGCAGCAGAAGTTTGCGCTGGGTGTAAATCAATTACTTCGCTCCCTGCATGACGAAACGCTCTCTATACCAAAATTAAATTGGAAGGCAAAAAAATTAGAATTGGAAAAAGACATTAACAGACTTAATGTGTTGGTAAATTCTTATATAAAAACAATATAAAGCTGGCCATGTTTTGGGTTTAATTGCCCGTTATCGCATGCGTTTTATTGAGCAGTTCGCTCATGCGTGCTGGGCGCAGCACGTTGCGCATTGGCCAACTGTTCCTGGGTGGCGTGACCCGGCCAGTGGAGGAGGATATCGATATCCCAGTCCTGATTTGGAAGTGATCTCATTGACGCGCTAAATGGTGGTGATGCCGGCCGCCGCATGGCGCGCGCCGTCCCCGCTGCGCTATCAGCGCGCCATCGGGCCACAAACCGGCCCACAGGACCAACACCATGATCGAGTTCCGACCCTTCAACTCCCTCGGCGGCGCCGATTTCGGCTGGCTGAAGGCAAAGCACCATTTCAGCTTCGGGCATTACCGCGATGCCTCGCGCGTCAACTGGGGCGCGCTGCGCGTCTGGAATGATGATGAGATCGCGCCCGGCACCGGCTTTGACCCGCACCCGCACCGGGACATGGAAATCATCACCTATGTCCGCCAGGGCGCCATCACCCATAAGGACAATATGGGCAATGAAGGCCGCACCGAGGCCGGCGATGTGCAGATCATGTCCGCCGGCACCGGCGTGGTGCACAGCGAATACAATCTGGAATCCGAGGTGACGAAGATCTTCCAGATCTGGATCATGCCGGACCGCCAGGGTGCGACGCCCAATTGGGGCGCCAAATCCTTCCCCAAGGCCGGGCGCGATGCACGCTTTGCGGTGCTGGCCAGCGGCCGCGAGGGCGATACCGATGCCCTGCCCATCAACGCCGATGCCGCGGTGATGGCCGCCACCCTGTCCAAGGGCCAGGAACTGACCCACGCTTTGCCGGCGGGCCGCGTGGCCTATCTGGTGGCGGCGCGCGGCTCTGTCTCCGTCAATGGCCAGGTGCTGAACCTGCGCGATGGTGCCGCGATCCGCGACGAGGCGGAAATCCGCATCACCGCCGATGACGAGGCCGAGGTGGTGATGGTGGAAGCTGCGGCCTGATTGAAGGGCTGAGGCTTCCGGCGGGAGCGTTGTGGTGTATCCATGCTCGCCTGCGCGTGCTGTTCGCACGACGCTCCCTTTCGGAGACACACATGACCGACACCACCATCGGCACCGGCGCCGAGGCCATGCAGGGCCAGATGATCACCGTGCACTACACCGGCTGGCTGTATGATGAATCCGCGCCCGACAAGAAGGGCCGTAAATTCGACAGCAGCAAGGATCGCGGCCAGCCCTTCCAGTTCCAGCTCGGCGTCGGCATGGTCATCGCCGGCTGGGATGAGGGCTTCGCGGGCATGAAGGTGGGCGGCGCGCGCACCTTGGTGATCCCGTCGGAAAAGGGCTATGGCGCGCGCGGCGCCGGCGGCGTGATTCCGCCGAATGCGACGCTGATTTTCGATGTGGAGTTGCTGGGCGTCGGTTGATCAGCACCGCCATGGACGCTGCGAATAGCGCCGCGTCCATGGCCGTCAGCTGGCCATGACGGCATTCTCCGTGCGTCATTGTGCATGTCCCGGAGCCATCATGCCGCATCTCTTGCTCGCCGCCGCGCTGCTGCTCACAGCCCTGCCCTGGGCTGGCGTGCATGCCCAGCCGAGCCGCAGGTTTTGCGATGGCATCATCCGGGTCGATGCGAGCCTTCAGCCCGGCAATCCGGCCCGCTACGACCTGGTGTTTGTCTATACCGGGGCTGCGCCAGATCGCCGCCCGACCGTGACGGTCACGCTCGATATCCCGAGCGACACGTTCCCCGACATCACAGTGCAGCGGGTGCCGGTGTTTTCCATCGGCCGCAGTGAGCGCCGGCAATGGTGCGCGGCCACCGAGAGCCTGCCGCCGGATCGGCGCGCACCCAGCATCCCGGCTGCTGATCTGCTGAACTTTGTGACGATTGACTGCGCCGGATAGCGGCCAGCTATCCAACAGCCGGGACCAGGCAGCTTGGAGAGCAGCTGCCTGATCGGCGCGAAGCCCGGCCGCTGCGCCTCAGGTGTTCATCGCATCGAAGAAATCCTGGTTGGTCTTGCTGTATTTCAGCTTGTCCAACAGGAATTCCATCGCGTCCTGCGTGCCCATCGGGTTCAGGATGCGCCGCAGCACCCACATCTTGGACAGCGTGCCGCGATCGACCAGCAGCTCTTCCTTGCGCGTGCCGGATTTCAGAATGTCGATCGCCGGGAAGGTGCGCTTGTCGGACAGCTTGCGGTCCAGCACGATTTCGCTGTTGCCGGTGCCCTTGAACTCTTCAAAAATCACCTCGTCCATGCGGCTGCCCGTATCGATCAGCGCGGTGGCGATGATGGTCAGCGAACCGCCTTCCTCGATATTGCGCGCGGCACCGAAGAAGCGCTTGGGGCGTTGCAGCGCATTGGCGTCCACACCACCGGTCAGCACCTTGCCGCTCGATGGCACCACCGAGTTATAGGCGCGGCCCAGGCGCGTAATGCTGTCCAGCAGGATCACCACATCGCGCTTGTGCTCGACCAGGCGCTTGGCCTTTTCCAGCACCATTTCCGTCACCTGCACGTGGCGCGTAGCCGGCTCGTCGAAGGTGCTGGCCACCACTTCGCCGCGCACGGTGCGCGCCATGTCGGTGACTTCCTCGGGGCGCTCATCGATCAGCAGCACCATCAGGAAGACATCGGGGTTGTTGGCGGTGATGGATTTGGCGATGTTCTGCAGCATCACCGTCTTGCCGGTGCGCGGCGGTGCCACGATCAGCGCGCGCTGGCCCATGCCGATCGGCGCGATCAGGTCTATCACCCGGTGCGTGTTGTCCTTGGTAGGACCTTTGCCGACGCTCTCGACCTCGGCGTTTTCCATCTTCAAGCGGCGCGTCGGGTAAAGCGGCGTCAGGTTGTCGAAGTTGATGCGGTGGCGCAGGGCGTCCGGCTCTTCGAAATTGACCGTGTTGACCTTCAGCAGCGCGAAATACCGCTCGCCATCCTTGGGCGCGCGGATCTGGCCTTCCACACTGTCACCGGTGCGCAGCGCGAAGCGCCGCACCTGCGCGGGGGAGACATAGATGTCATCGGGCCCGGGGAGGAAATTCGCTTGCGGGCTGCGCAGATAGCCGAAACCATCCGACAGGATTTCCAGCGTGCCGTCGCCATAGATGGCCTGGTCGTTATCGGCCAGCACCTTCAGGATGGCGAACATCATGTCCTGCTTGCGCAGGGTGGATGCGGCCTCGACCCCGACTTCCTCGGCGAAGGCCAGGAGATCGGGCGGGGTCATGTTCTTGAGTTCGGAGAGTTGCATCGCGCGTGCGTATTCCGCGTTGAGCAGCGTGCCGCGACTATGGGGCGGGGTCCGGCCTTGCCGGCTGTGCCGCGACTGCGCTGTGGGGAGGCCTGTGCGAAAATCGTACAAGCGCTCGAGCTATTACGGGATGGTGGGGTGTTTCGTCAATCTGCCAATACGCCATGTTGTCGCAAGAAGGCCAACAGCGGCAGCATGGGCATGCCCAGGATGGCGCTGTGCTCGCCCTCGATGCGGGTGAACAGGTGCATGCCAGGCCCTTCCAGCCGGTAGCCGCCAACTGAATGTCGCGCGGCCTCGCCCTCCACCGCGACATAGGCGGCGATGAAGGCGTCCGACAGGGGGCGCATGGTCAGCGCCATGCGTCCGGCGTGCTGCCACACGCGCTGGCCATGGCGATGCGCCACCACGCCATTCACCAAATGGTGTGTGCGGCCGGAGAGGGCGCGCAAATGCCCTGCCACGGCAGCGGCATCCAGCGGCTTGTCGAACCATTGCCCCTCGCACAGCAGCAGCTGGTCGGCGCCGATCACCAGCGCATCGGGGTGGCGGCGGGCGATGCGGGTGGCCTTGGCATCGGCCAGCATCACCGCGGCGTCTTCCGCGCGCAGCTGCTCGGCCTGAGCAGAGGTCTTCAGGGCGTTCTCATCGACTGCGGCCGGCATGGCTTCGAAACGCAGCCCGGCGGCGCGCAGCAGGGATTGGCGTGCGGCAGACTGGCTGGCCAGGATCAGCGCGGGCGCGGACGCCTGGATCACGTCTTGCCCAGCACGGCGGCGGCCGGATCCTCGGGCGTGGGTTCTGTGTGGGCTCCGCGCTTGCGGTGCCAGATTTCCATTTGCTGCAGCACAGTGGCGGCGGTCTCCTCGATGCTGCGGCGGGTGACATCCACCACAGGCCAGCCATTGGCCGAACACAGGCGCCGCGCGGCCAGGATTTCGGCTTTCACCGCTTCCTGATCGATGTAGTCGGTCTCATCCTGACGGATACCGCCGCCGCCGATGATCTTCAGCCGGTGGCGGCGGATTTCGATCAGCGCCTGCACATCAATGGTCAGCCCGACCACCGGACAGGGCGGCGATACCAGTTCCGCCGGCAAGGGCGCGCCAGGCACCAGCGGGACATTCGCCGCCTTCACGCCCCGATTCGCCAGATAGAAGCAGGTCGGCGTCTTGGAGGAGCGTGAGACGCCAACCAGCACAACATCCGCATTGGCAAAACCCGCACTGCCCTGGCCGTCATCATGGGCCAGCACGTAATGCATCGCGTCGATCCGGCGGAAATAGTCGCTGTCCATCACGTGCTGGGCGCCGCGCTTGGGCTTCGCCGGCGCACCGATTTCGTGCGCCAGCAATTCCATGGCCTGGTCCAGCACAGAGAGGCAAGGCACGTGCAGCCTGGCGCAGGTTTCCTCCAGGGCGTGGCGCAGCGACTGGTCGACCAGGGTGAACAGGACCGGGCCAGGTTCGTGCTCAAGGCCCTCCAGCACGCGGTCCAGGTTCATGCGGCTGCGCACCAGCGACCAGCGGTGGTGGATGACCTGGTGGTTCTCGAAGCGCGCCAGAATGGCGCGGCCAATGCTGTTCAACGTCTCCCCGGTGCTGTCGGAGACGAGATGCAGGTTGATCCCGCGCTGGTCCATCAGGCTCTCCGCAACGCTGCTTGCTGGGCACACATAGGCTGTGCAGGACCGCTGGGGAACAGCGTGGATCACTGTGGAGAATGTGGATGATGTGGTGCCGCCTAGCCAGGCCCGGCCGATAACGGGGATGCATGGCACAAACTGACAAACCGGCATGTATCCGGGGTGAACAAGCTGGAGAACGGGGACACGCCCAGGAGTAGCTCGCAAGAGCAAGGCCTTGCGCGCCGGCCACCCCCTGGGATAGGCCGTGGACATTGCCCGGCGGAGCGGGGTTGCACGCTATCCACACCCCCTACAGACAACCACATCTATCTTACTTCTTAGTTTATGGCTGATAGTAGGGCCGATGAACGAAACGACAAAACCGATCCTGCGTGCTCTGGCCGGCGAACCGGTCTGGCCGCCACCGGCCTGGATGATGCGCCAGGCCGGCCGCCATCTCCCTGAATACAAGGCTACACGGGCCGAGGCTGGGAGCTTCCTGGCACTCGCAACCACGCCACATCTGGCGGCTGAGGTGACGCTGCAACCGGTGCGCCGCTATGGCATGGACGGCGCCATCCTCTTCAGCGACATCCTGATGGTGCCCTGGGCGCTCGGCCAGAAGCTGTGGATGGAGGAGGGTGAAGGCCCTCGCCTGGAACCCATCCAGGACATGGCCGCTCTTTCCCGCCTGGACCCCGGCCGCCTGCGCGGTGAGGCACAATGCATCTTCGACACCGTCACCCTGACCCGCAACGCGCTGGATGAAGCCTGCAGCCGCACCACCTTGCTGGGCTTTGCAGGCAGCCCCTTCACCGTCGCCTGCTACATGATCGAGGGCCGCGGCGGATCGGATTTCGCCTTTACCCGGCATCTCGCCTACACGGACCCCGCATTTTTCGGCCGCCTGATCCGCATTCTGACCGATGCCACGGTGGAATACCTGTTGGGCCAGGTGGAAGCGGGCGCCGAGGCGCTAATGCTGTTCGACAGCTGGTCGGGCCTGCTCTCGCCCAGCCAGTTCCGGCGCTGGGTGATCGAGCCCACGGCGAATATCCGCCGTGCCATCGGCCAGGCCGCGCCACTTATCCCGATGATTGGGTTTCCGCGCCTGGCGGGGTCGATGTTCGGGGATTACGCGGCCCGCACCGGCATGCAGGGCCTGGCCATGGACACCCACATGGACCCGCGCTGGGCTGCACAGCAGATCCCGGCTGAGATGGCGTTGCAGGGCAATCTGGACCCGCTGGCCTTGATCGCCGGCGGTGTCGCGCTGGAGACTGAGGCCCGGGCGCTGCTCGCGGCCATGCGCGGCCGGCCCTACATCTTCAATCTGGGCCATGGGATCGAGAAGGAAACGCCCATCGAACACGTGATGGCACTGCTTCGTCTGGTCCGCGGGGGTTGAACTCCGCGCCCAGGGGGGTATCTGCGGCGTAATGACCGCCGACACCGCCCGCCGCGAGAAGATCGCCCTTGTCCTGCTGAACCTGGGCGGGCCGGATGCACCGGAATCGGTGCGCCCGTTCCTCGAGAACCTGTTCACGGACCCTGCCATCCTGCGCGTGCCTGGTTTCATCCGGCCATGGCTGGGCAAGTTCATCGCGCGCCGGCGCACCAAGGCGGCGTTGGAAAACTACATGGTCCTGGGCGGCAAGTCGCCGCTGCTGGAATTGACGATCGAGCAAGGCCAGTCGCTGGATGCCGCGCTCGCGGGGGACGAGCCGGAATTCCGTTGCTTTGTTGCGATGCGCTACTGGCACCCATTCTCGGATGAAGCGGCCGCCGCGGTGAAGGCATGGGGCGCGGATCGCGTCTTGCTGGTGCCGCTCTATCCACAGTTTTCCACCACCACCACGGGCAGCAGCATGCTGGCCTGGGACGTGGCGGCGCAGAAGATCGGGCTCTCGGTGCCGACGCAGACGCTCTGCTGCTGGCATTCCGATAGTGGCTTCGCCGAGGCCACGGCGCGCATCGTCAAGGATGCCTATGACAAGGCGCGGGCCGAGCTCGCGCCGGAGATCCCGCTGCGCGTGCTGTTCAGCGCGCATGGCCTGCCCGAGACCATCGTAAAGCAGGGCGATCCCTACCAATGGCAGGTCGAGCAGACGGTGTTGCGCGTGGTTGATGCGCTAGCGATGCCGGGGCTGGACTGGATCACCTGCTACCAGTCCCGCGTGACGCCCCAGAAATGGATCGGGCCCGCGACCGAGGCCGAGATCGAACGCGCGGGCGAGGAGAAGGTTGGCATCCTGATCGTGCCGATTGCCTTCGTCTCCGAGCATTCGGAAACCCTGGTGGAGCTGGATGTGGAATACCGCGAGGAGGCCGATGAATTCGGCGTCCCCGGGTATTTCCGCGCCCCCGCCCAGAACAGCGACCGGGCCTTCATCGAGGCGCTGGCCGGGCTGGTACGCCGCACTCTGGCCAGCGAGCGGAAGCTGTGCAGCTTCGCCGGTGGCAGGCAATGCCCGAAGATGCATGGCGATTGTCCGCATGCGAAGCTGAAGCAGGCGGCGTGATCGGCGCCGTCCTGTTCGACTGCGACGGCGTCCTCGCAGACACCGAATTGCTGGTCAACCAGCTGGTTGCGGTGGAACTGACCGCGCGCGGTTGGGTGATGGATGCGGCCGATGCTCGGCGGCAATTCCTGGGCCTTGCCTGGCCCGACATACGGCCCCTGGTGGAGGCCCGCACCGGTCCGCTGCCTCCAGGCTGGGAACAGGGCTTCGGCCATCGCATCGCGGAATTGCTGGCGCGTGAGACCATGCCGGTCGATGGCGCGCTGGATGCGGTGCGGCATGTGGCAGCAAGGCTGCCGGTGGCGGTGGCGTCCAATTCGTCGCGCGAGGAACTGGCCACCAAGATGGCAAGGCTGGGCTTGGCGGAGCTCTTCGGCCCGCGGGTGTTCTCCTTCGAGGATGTGTCGCGCCCCAAGCCCGCACCCGACATCTACCTGGCCGCGGCGCACGCCTGCGGCGTGGAACCCGCCCGCTGTGTGGTGGTGGAGGACAGCGTGACCGGCGTGCGAGCTGGCAGGGCGGCGGGCTGCATCGTGATGGGTCTTGCCCATGAAACGCCGGCCGAGACCCTGCATGCCGCGGGTGCCATACCCTTCTTTGGAATGGCGGATCTGCCGGAGTTGCTCTGCCTGTAGCGCCAGGACCACCGCGCCGAGCTTGCGCCATGACATGATGCTGAGGTCACGCGCGCCGAAGACCACCCGGATGTGCCGCCCCTGAGGGTCCAGCGCGGTGTGCCAGGGCAGGGGATCTGCGCCGCCGAGAGGTCCAGCGGGATATCAGCGCGGCCTGGCCGATCGCGGCTGGCGATGCCGAACGCCGCCTGCCGCCGATTCGCTTGCCGAAGTGGCTGGTGTTCGACATTCTGGGAAGAGCCTGTCGGCCCGGTAGAGCATGATCCGCGAAGGCGGAATCGCCCGCGCAATGAATCATTCTTGCATAGCGGCTACAGCGTGTTTCCGTGAAACGGGATCACGCTGTAGGCTTCGCGCCATGAGGAAGCTGCTGATCATTCTGCTGGCGCTGGCCAGCCCCGCCTTCGCCCAGGAGGCCTGGCCGTCGCGGCCCATCCAGCTGATCATTCCGTTCCCGCCTGGTGGCAACACTGACCTGATGGCCCGCGCCCTGCAAGCCGAGCTGTCCCGCGCGCTGGGGCAGAGTGTGGTGGCGGTCAATCGCGGCGGGGCCGCGGGTGCGATCGGCAATGCCGAGCTGCACCGCGCCCGGCCAGATGGCTACACGATCGGGCTGTCGCCCAACAACGCCATCACCACGCAGCCCTTCATGCAGGCCACGCCCTATCAGGCGGACCAGTTCCGCTATCTGTGCCTGGTGTATGACAACCCGCAGGTGCTGATCCTGGGCCGCAATGCGCCGTTCTCAGACATGGCGGGGATGATCGCTCTGGCCCGCACCGGGCCTGAGGCGCTGGTCTATGGTGTGCCGGGCATGGGCAGCACGCAGCACATCCTGATGGCGCAGCTGCTGCGTGCGGCGGGTGTGCGTGGCCTGGCGGTGCCTTTCACCGGCGCGGGGCCCATGGCCACCGCGGCGCTGGGCGGGCAGATCATGGCCTTCGTGGAGGCCGCCACCATCCCGGCCAGCACCGGGCTGACCGCGCTTGCGGTGCTGAACGCCACTCGGATGCCGGGCCTGCCGGAGCTGCGCACCACCACCGAACTCGGAATCCCGATGACCGGCAGCACCTATGGCGGGTTGCTGGCGCCGGCCAACTTGCCGGATGCGATCGCCACGCGAATCGAGGCTGCCTGCGCTACTGCTGTGGCCAGTGACGGTTTCCGCGCCGCTGCTGAACGGCTGAACGCCGGGCCCGCTTTCCTGCCCGGCACTGCCTTCCGTGAACGTTTCCTGGCTGAAGCAGCCATCAACCAGGCGCTGCTGCGCGAATTGGGATTGTCGAACTGATGCTGGATGTCTTGTCGGGAGCCTATCTCTGGGTGAAGGCGCTGCACGTGATGGCGGTGATGGCCTGGATGGCTGGGCTGTTCTACCTGCCTCGGCTGTATGTGTACCACATGCAGATCGCACCGGGTGGCGCGGAGCATGCGCGCTTCGTGGTGATGGAACGCCGCCTGCTGCGCGCCATCATGAACCCTTCGATGATCGCGGCCTGGCTGTTCGGGCTGATCATGGTGCTCTCCCCCCCGGGCTTGGGTTTCTGGTCCAGCGGGTGGTGGCATGTGAAGCTTCTGGGAGTGATCGCGATGACCGGGTTCCACATGTACCTGGCGAAGGCCCGCCGCCAGTTCGAAGCGGATCAGCGCCCTGGCAGCAACGTGTTCTGGCGCGCCGTGAACGAGGTACCGACGCTGCTGATGATCGTGATCGTCATCATGGTGATCGTGAAGCCGTTCTGAAGCGGGAGCTGATCATTTCCATTGCTCGTCCGAGACCTCCTTGCGCCGCGCCGCCTTGGGCGGCAGCGGCGGCGTGATGGCGCCGGGCCGGCCGAGATGCCAGCCCTGGCCATAGGACACGCCCAGCGAGGCCATGGTGGTGACATGCGCCTCCGTCTCGATGCGTTCGGCGATGACCTTGGCACCCACCGCCAGCGACAGATCGACCATGGAGGCGACGAAGCTGCGGTCGCGCTCACCGGTCATGGCGGCTTCGACGAAGCTGCCATCGATCTTCACGAAATCCACCGGGAAGGCCTTGAGGTAGCGGAAGGCCGCTGCACCGGCGCCGAAATCATCCAGGCAGGTCGGGATGCCGCGATCGCGAAGGGCAATGATGGTGGCCACCGCTGCCTGTTCGTGTTCGATTTCAGCGCTTTCGGTCAGCTCCACCATCAGCCGTTCGGCGTAGGCCGGCAAGTTGTCCAGCCTGGTGGAGACCTGCTGGCGGAACTCGGCGCTCTGCATGGACAGGCCGGACATGTTGATCGCGATGCGCTGCGAGCCGCTCAGCAGCGGAAAGCTTGCGGCGGCCTGGTCCAGCACCGCCAGATCCAGTTCCTCCGTCAGGCCGACCATCTCGGCCAGGTTGACGAATTCGGCAGGCCCCTGGCCATTGCCGAGCATGCCCTTGTGCGGACGCAGCAGCGCTTCGTAGTGATGCAGCACGCGGTTATGCAGGTCCAGGATGGGTTGGAATTGCAGCGTGAAGCGACGCTCGCGCAGCGCGCGGCGGAAGGTTTCAGCGCGTTCGCCGACATCTGCGACGAAGGCGGCGATGCCCTTGTCGAAGCCGGCATCGCGCAGCCCATCTGTCCCGCCGGTGGCGAAGGTGGAAAGGCATGCCCGCACCGCGCGCACCACCTGCGCGGGATTGAGCCCCGTAGCATCCAGCGCAATGGCGCCGAGCTTCAGCACCCGGACCATATCCTGCTCCGGCATAGCGTGCTGGAGGGCTGCCATGATCTCATCCATGGCTGGCATGGGCTGGCCGGCGCGCGGCAGCACGCCGAAGCGGCCGGGCGCCACTTCGGCCGAGACGAAGGCACTGGACAGGGTATTGTTCAAGACGTTGCTGATGGCCGGTTGCAGCGCCGAATGGCCCGAGCGCAATTCGATCACGCTCAACCGGTCGGGCCCGGGAGCACCCTGGGCTGCGCTGCGCAGCTGGCTTTCAACCTGCTGCAACAGCCCCGCGGCCCCGCGCCCGCCTGGGCGCCTGCGATCGGGCGTGGAGGGTGGCTGACCGAAGCTGATGCAGAGCCGTGGTGTATGGCCCGGCAGCACAAGATGCAGGCCGGATACGACGATCATGGAGCCCTTCTGGTCCGCCAGCCGTACCATTTGCGGCTCCAGCCGGCCGCGCAAGGGCATCATGGACAGCTCGGCGGCCAAGCCCTCCCGTTCCTCGGGCGCGAGTAGGTCGAGCAACGAGGTGCCGGTTAGCTGCTCAGGCGAGCGGCCGAAACGGGCACGGAAGGCGCCGGTGGCGAAGAAGATCAACCCATCTTCGGAGCATTCCAGGAGCATATCAGCTGAGGCGAAGGCGAAAGCGACAAAGCGTTCGCGCTCACCCAAAGGGCGTGTTCCATCCGGCATGAGTGGATAATCCGCCATCGGCGTAACCGAATGATGAATCAGTCGCGAATGAGCTTCACCCGCCGCCCATCCACGCCCAGGGATAGCCGCCCTTCCTTCAGGGCCAGTGCGTCATCCCCGAACACCCGCCGGCGCCAGCCATGCAGTGCCGGCACGTCCGGCGCGCTGTCCGCGGCCAGGCGGTCCAGCTCCTCACTGCTGGCCAGCAGGCGGGGGGCTACGTCATGCTGTTCGGCCTTGGCTGCCAGCAGCACCTTCAGCAGCGCCACCAGCGCGGGGCTGGGCGAGGGGCCGTTGCGCTGTTCCTTGGGTAGCGGCAGTGCCTCTTCCGGCAGCTTCTTCGTTTCCGCGATCGCGGCCAGCAGTGACAGGCCCGATTTGCCTTTCGCGAAGCCTTCCGAGATGCCGCGCGCGCGCGACAATTCAGCGGGGTTACCCGGCATGGTGGCGGCGATTTCCAGCAGCGTCTCGTCCTTCACCAGGCGTTGGCGCGGGATGTTGATGCGCTGCGCCTCACGCTCGCGCCAGGCGGCGATGGCGCGCAGCACGCCCAGGAAGCGGCGGTTGTTGGTACGCGGGCGCAGGCGCTCCCAGGCGGTGTCGGGCTCGGTGATATAGCCTGAGGCGTCTGCGAGCGCGGCCATTTCGTCGGCCACCCAATCCAGCCTGCCTTCCTCTTCCAGCTTGTCCAGCAGGGCTTCGTAGATGACGCGCAGATGCGTCACATCGGCGGCCGCATAGGCCACCTGCGCTTCCGACAAGGGCCGCGCGGACCAGTCGGAAAAGCGATGCGCCTTGTCGATCGCCGCACCCGCCAGGCCGCGCGCCAGGCTGTCATAGCTGGCCTGGTCACCAAAGCCCGCGACCATGGCGGCGATCTGGGTGTCGAACATCGGTGTCGGCACGGCGCCGTATTTCAGCAGGAAGATTTCCACGTCCTGCCGCGCGGCATGAAACACCTTGGTGACCCTGGGGTTGGACAGCAGATGCCCCAGCGGCGTCAGGTCCAGGCCCTCGGCCTGCGCGTCCACCACCGCCACATCCTGCGTGCCGCCGAGTTGCACGACGCATAATTCCGGCCAGTAGGTCCGTTCGCGCATGAATTCGGTGTCGATGGTGATGAATGGCTCATGCGCCAGGCGCTGGCACAATTCGGCCAGTTCCATGCTGGTGGTCACAAGGCGCGTGGGCGGGAATTCCGGCGGTGGGCGGCGGGACATGTTTTGCGCATGAACCTGTTGCGGCGGGGGCGCAAGGGGATGCGCATCAACCGCGCAAAACCCCGCGCATCGCGCCCACGCTTTCACTGCCCGGAAAGGCCTGCGCCACCGCCGCCGTCGGCAGCCGCAAATGCCCGCCCAGCAGCGCCTTGGCCAGCGCCCGCAAGTCGGTGGTGGGCAACAGATCCCGGTTCTCGAACAGCTCCGACAGGCCGGGCCAATCCCCCGCCACGCGGCCGCCCGCAATGGCGCCGCCCAGCAGGAAGGCCACGCCCCCGGTGCCGTGATCGGTGCCGTTGGTGCCGTTCACGCGCACCGTGCGGCCGAATTCGGTGGCGACCAGAATGGCGGTGCGGCGCCAGGCATCGCCCAGGCCTTCGCGCAAGGCGTCCAGGCCGGTGTCCAGTTCGGCCAGCACGGCGGCCAGGCGCGGCAATTGCGCGGCATGCGTGTCCCAGCCGCCGATTTCGAGTGCCGCCACGCGCGGCCCATCCGCTGCCGCGAGCAACCGCCCGGCCGCGCCTGACAGCGCGACAAAGCCATTGCGATTGCCCGGGCCCGGTGCCTGCCCGGCCAGCACGGCGGCCGAGAAGCCGCGCGCGCGCAGCCCCTCCGCGAAGGCCGGGCCCAGCGCCGGGTCAGCGCGATGCAGCGCCAGCAGCTGCGACATGGTGTCGCTCTCGACGGTGGCATTGCCGGGCGGCGCATAGCTGCCCACCCGCACCGGCCCACGCATCAGCAGCGGCACATCCACGCCCATCGCCAACCCGCGCCGCGCCTGGCCAGCATCAGGCATGGCGCTGAGCGCGCGGTTCAGCCAGCCGGAATTCAGCCGTTGGCCGGCGCCGGATTCCAGAAAATCCTGCGCGTCGAAATGGCTGCGGCTGCGCCAATGGCCGGCCACCGCATGCACGATCAGCGCATCGCCGCCGCGATACATGGCGTGCAGCTTGGGCATGGCGGGATGCAGGCCGAACCGGCCGCCGAGGTCGAGCAAGCCGCCCTCCGTGCCCGGCGCGCCGCCTGCCAGCAGGCCGCGCAAGCCGGCGAAGACGGGGTCGGCATAGGGCTGCACGGCGGCCAGGCCATCCAGCGCGCCGCGCAGCAGCACGACCACCAGCCGCGCCTCACCCGGCGCTTGTGCGAAGGCTACACGCGCGCCGCCCATGGACAGCGCGGAAAGACCCAGCAGCAGGGAGCGGCGCGCGATCATCGGCGGTGGAACTCCGGGCTGGCCAGCAGCAGCACCAGCCCCTCACGCGGGCTGGCGGCGCGGCGGATGGCGGTGGCGGTCTCCGCGCGCAGCAGCGGGCCCAGCGTGGCTTCGGCCAGCATGCGCGCATCGCGCGTGGCGGCGGCGCGGCCGGCGATGGTGTTGGCCCAGTCCAGGCGGCGCATCATCTGTTCGGGGGTGGCCCAGTCGGCCGCGGTGTCGGGCCAGCCATTGGGGGCGGGCGCGGTCCAGAGCGGTTGCGCGAGCTGCGCGGCCGCGCCGAGCAAGGCGGGTGCGCCCAACTCACCCACGCCGGTCGCGCGCAGCACGGCCAGCACATAATCCTGCGGCGCGCGCAGCTTGGACAGCGGCGCGGACCAGGCCTCGGGCATGGCGATGACGCGGCGCATGGTGGCGGCCAGGTCGCCATGCGTGTCCGCCAGCGCCTGCGCGATGCGCTGCTTCGCGGCGGGCGGCGGCGCATCGGCGATGAAGTGGCGTGCGATCTTCCCGGCCAAATGCCGTTGCGTCGCGGGGTGCTGGGCCAGGAAACGCAGCGCCTGCACGCCGCCTTCCTCACCTTCGGGAAAGCTGCGGCCGAGCAGGGTTTTCGCGCCCGGTTCATGCGTGCGTGGGCGGAACATGAAGCCAGCAGGTTCGTTGAATTCCGCGCCGCGCCCGACCGACCATCCGGTCAGGATGCGGGCCAGGCTTGCCACGTCATCCTGGGTGTAGCCGCCATTCACGCCGAGCGTGTGCAGTTCCAGGATTTCGCGCGCCAGGTTCTCATTCAGGCCGCGCCCCTGGCGCAGGCCGGCCATGCTGTTGGGACCGATGGAATTGGCGTTGTCGAGGTACATCAGCATGCCGGGATGGCGCGTGACGGCGAGCAGCATCTCCTCGAAGCGGCCCATGATGTGCGGGCGGATCGCCTCGCGCTGATAGACCCCGAGGAGTGCAATGATGTTGCCGCGGCGGCGGCTGATGGTGAAGTGGTTGCCCCAGAATTCCGCCAGTCGTTCTGCCAGCGGGGTCTGGGTGGTCAGCATGCGGCGCGCCCAGGCCTGGGCTTCAGCGCGGGCGATATCGGCCGGGCGGTTTTCGGTGCTGGCAGGGTCGCGCCGGGCGCGGAGGGCGGCGAGGCATTCATCCAGCGAAGGGCCGGGTGCTGCGGGCAAGGGGCAAAGCTGGCCGGAGAGCCAGGCCTCGGGCGTGTCGGGCGGCGGGGCCTCGGGCGCGATGCCCAGGCCGAAGCGGATGGCTGCGATGTGCGCGCGGGGCGTCATCTGCGAAACCTAGCACAGGCCATGTTGCTCGTCAGTTTCGGAATGTCAGCTCCGCCGCGCGCCCCACAATACCGGCACGCCCGAGCGCACCAGCCCCGTGATGTCCCGCCGGAAGGCATAAGGCTGCCGGAACGTCCCCATCGGGAAATACGGCAGGTCCTGGAAAGCCGCGGCCTGGATCTCGCGCCCCAGCGCCGCGCGCGCCGTCGCATCCGGCGCGTCGAACCAGGACTGGATGCCCTGTTCGATGCGCGGGCTTTCCGGCCAGCCGAACCAGGCGCCGGTGCCATTGGCGCGCAGCAGTGAATGCGTGGCCGGCATCAGCCCATCGGCGCCGGAGATGTTGGTGACGAAGGCGCTCCAGCCGCCCGCTTCGGCCGGGTCGCGCCGCGCGCGGCGCTGCACCACCGTGCCCCAATCGGTGCTGACATGGTCCAGGTTCACGCCCAGGCGGCGGAACAGATCGGCCACCACATGGCAGGCGGAATCCAGCGTCGGGATGTCGGTCGCGTGCAGGAAGACCAGGCGTTCGCCGCGATAGCCGCTGGCCTCGATCGCGCGGCGGGCGGCATCGATGCTGCGCGGCCCCGCCAGCGGTTCCATCCCGGCGTCCGAGGCCATGGGCGTGCCGGGCGTGAAGAAGCCCATCGGCACCTGCCAGCGCGTGCTGTCGGTGCCGGCCACCGCCGTCATCACATCGGATTGCGACAGCGCGAGCAGGATGGCGCGGCGGAAGGCCGGGTTGTTGAAGGGCGGCTGCAGATGGTTGGGCCGCAGCGTGGAGACGGAGCCGAACACCTCCACCTGCTGCACCTGCACCTGCCGGTTGCGGGCGAGCAGCGGGATCAGGTCGAAGGTGGGGTTTTCCCACCAGTCGATCTCGCCCGATTGCAGCGCGGCGGCGACGGTGGCGGGGTCCGGCATGATGCGCCATTCGATGCGGTCGAAATGCGCGACCTTGCCGCCGGCCAGCATCTGCGCCGGTTCGGGGCGCGGCTGATAGGCGACGTTGCGTTCATAGACGGAGCGCGAGCCGGGCACCCATTCATTGCGCACGAAGCGGAACGGGCCGGAACCCACGGCTTCCGTGATCTGGGTGAAGGCATCGATATTGGCGTGCCGTTCGGGCATGACGAACATCGGCGCGATCTTGGCCATGGCATCCAGGATCAGCGGGAAACGGCGGGTGAAGCGCCATTGCACGCGGCGGTCGTCCAGGGCGCGCACTTCGCCCAGGGCGGCCACGGCCAATTGCCCGAAGCTGTCGCGCCGCGCCCAGCGATTGAAGCTGGCCACCACATCCTGCGCGCGCACCGGCTCGTTGTCGTGGAAGCGCAGGCCGTCGCGCAAGGTGACAGTCAGGACCAGGCCGTCATTGTCCCAGCTGTGGCCGGCGGCCATCTGCGGCTGCGGCTGCAGATCCTCGCCGATGGAATAGAGCGTGTCATAGACCAAGTAGCTGTGGTTGCGGGTGATCCAGGCGGTGGTCCAGACCGGGTCCAGGCTGGTCAGGTTGGCATGCGGCACGAAGCGCAGCAGGCGCGCGGGCTGCGCGGCGGAGGGGGCGGCAAGTGCGCCTGCGCCCAGCATCAGGTTGCGGCGGGTGGCGTGCATGTCCTGAGGCCTCCGTGCTTCGTGGCGGCCGGTCCGCGGCCGCGGGCATTCTCGGCGGCCCGATCAGGCCGCGGACGGATGCTGGCATGCGCAGACGGGGCGGCGCAACGGAGCGGGGGGGGGACCTGGTGGAGCCAAGGGGAGTCGAACCCCTGACCTCTTGAATGCCATTCAAGCGCTCTACCAACTGAGCTATGGCCCCACGCGGAGAGGCGCCTATAGCCGCGCGCCCCGCACCCGACAACCCCTTCCCCCCGCGCTTTCGCACCGTTAGTTTGCGCCGCACAACGCAAGGGGCATTGAGGGCATGGGCAAGGTCTATCCGGACGCCACCGCAGCCATGGCGGGCGTGCTGCGCGATGGCATGACGATCCTGGCCGGCGGCTTCGGCCTGTGCGGCATACCGGCCACGCTGATCGACGCGATCGTGGCCTCGGGCGTGAAGGACCTCACGGTCGTGTCCAACAATTGTGGCATCGATGATGTGGGCCTGGGCAAGCTGCTGCGCACCCGCCAGATCCGGAAGATGGTCGCGAGCTATGTGGGTGAGAATGGCGAGTTCGAACGCCAGTTCATTGCCGGCGAGCTGGAGGTGGAGTTCAACCCGCAAGGCACGCTCGCCGAACGCGTGCGCGCCGGTGGCGCGGGCATTCCGGCCTTCTATACCAAGACCGGGGTCGGCACCGCCATCGCCGAGGGCAAACCGACCGCCGTCTTCGACGGCGAGACCTATGTGCAGGAACGCGGCATCGTGGGCGACCTGGCCATCGTGCATGCCTGGATGGGCGATAGCGAAGGCAACCTCGTTTACCGGCGCACCGCGCGCAACTTCAATCCGGTGATGGCGAGTGCCGCGCGCATGACTGTGGCGCAGGTAGAACACCTTGTGCCGGCCGGCGAGATCGATCCGGACCACATCATCACACCCGGCATCTACGTGAAGCGCATCTGCCAGGTGCCCGCCGGCTACGAGAAGCTGATCGAAAAGCGCACCGTGCGCCCCCGCGAAGCGGCCTGACGCTTTTGGCGCCGGGCTCATCATCCACGAGCACCTTCACGCTTGCGGCTGCGCCGCGCGTGATCCGCTGTTAGAAGGAATCACACAATGCCCTGGACCCGCGACCAGATGGCCGCCCGCGCGGCGCGCGAATTGCAGGATGGGTTCTATGTGAACCTCGGTATTGGCATCCCGACGCTGGTGGCCAACCACATCCCATCAGGCATGCATGTGCAGCTGCAAAGCGAGAACGGCATGCTCGGCATCGGTCCCTTCCCCGAGGAAGGCTCGGAAGATGCCGACCTGATCAATGCCGGCAAGCAGACCGTCTCGATGCTGCCGACCACCAGCATCTTCAGCAGCGCCGACAGCTTTGCGATGATCCGCGGCGGGCATATCGACCTGTCCATCCTGGGCGCGCTGCAGGTGGCCGCGAATGGCGACCTGGCGAACTGGATGGTCCCGGGCAAGATGGTCAAGGGCATGGGCGGCGCCATGGACCTGGTGGCCGGCGTGAAGCGCGTGATCGTGACGATGGAACACACCGCCGGCGGCAAGTCCAAGCTGCTGCCCGCCTGCAATCTGCCGCTGACCGGCAGCCGCGTGGTGGACATGGTGGTAACGGACTTGGGCGTGTTCTCGGTGGCGCGGCGCGGCGAGACCGACCTGGCGCTGCTGGAGCTGGCGCCGGGCGTGAGCCTGGATGAGATGACCGCCAAGACCGAGGCCAAGTTCCGTATCGCGCTATGAGCGCGTGAGCAGCCCCAGGATTTGATCGAACTGGTCCAGGTTGCGATACTCGATAGTGATGCGACCGGCGCCCTTGCCGGTCTGCGCGATGGCAACCTTGAAGCCCAGCTTGCGTTGCAGGTCCCGCTCCAGCGCCGCGACCTCGGCGGCGCCGGCCGGTTCGGCGGCGGGCTTGGGCGGGGGCGCCTTGGCCAGGGCTTCGGCCTGGCGGACATTCAGGCCGCGATCAACGACTTGTAAGGCCGCCGCCACCGGGTCCGGCAGCTTCAGCAGCGCCCTGCCATGGCCGGCGGTCAGAGCGCCCTCACGCAGCAATCCCTGCACGCGGACGGGCAGTTCCAGCAGGCGCATGGTGTTGGCCACATGCGGGCGGGACTTGCCCACAGCCTCGGCCAGTTCCTGTTGCGTCAGGCCGAATTGCGCCTGCAGGCGGCCATAGCCTTCGGCTTCCTCCAGCGCGTTGAGATCCTCGCGCTGCAGGTTCTCCACCAGGCCTGCGGCCATGGCTTCGGTGTCCGTGAAGGCGCGGATGACGACCGGCACCTCATGCTTCTGCGCCAGCTGCGCGGCGCGCCAGCGGCGTTCGCCGCCGATGATCTGGTAGCGGTCGGGCGTTTTGGGCTTCGGGCGCACCAGGATGGGTTGCAGCACGCCATGGCGGCGGATCGACGCCGCCAGCTCCTCCAGCGCCGCTGGTTCCATCGCGCCGCGCGCCTGGAAGGGGCCGGGCTCCAGCGCCGTGACGGGCAGGTTGCGCGTGGTTTCGGGTGTGGCGGTCGCGACATCGCCCAGCAGGGCGGACAGGCCGCGGCCGAGGCGGGGCTGCTTGCTCATGCCGAGAGTTTCCGCCGCGCCCGGTCGCGCCGCAACAATTCCGTGGCCAGCGCCACATAGGCCTGCGCGCCCGGCGAGCGGAAATCATAAACCGTGACCGGCAGCCCATGGGACGGCGCCTCAGAGACGCGGATATTGCGGGGGATTTCGGTCTCGAACACCTTTGGCCCGAAATGGCCGCGCACATCATCGGCCACCGCCGAGGAGAGGTTGTTGCGGCGGTCCATCATGGTCAGCACGATGCCTTCCAGTTCGAGCTTCGGGTTGAAGCCGCGGCGCACGCGCTCAATTGTCTGGGTGATCTGGGACACGCCTTCCAGGGCGTAGAACTCCGCCTGCAATGGCACCAGCACGGCATCGGCCGTGACCAGGGCGTTGAGCGTGATGAAGCCGAGCGAGGGCGGGCAATCCAGCAGCACCCAGTCGAAACCCGTGATGCCTGCCAGCGCATCGCGCAGCCGTGTCTCGCGGCCCGGAAGGTCCACCAGCTCCACCTCACCACCGGCAAGATCATGGTCGGCCGGCAGGATGGACAGGTTGGGCACGCTCGTTGCCCGGATGGCCTGGGTGGCGGGGCGGCCTTCGATCAGCACGGCATATGTGCCGGGCCTGCGCGCCGGGCGGTCCAGGCCGAGGCCGGTGGAAGCATTGCCCTGGGGGTCGAGATCAACCAGCAGCACCTTGTGCCGCGCGGCCAGGGTCGCTGCCAGGTTCACGGCCGTCGTGGTCTTGCCCACGCCGCCTTTCTGGTTGGCAATCGCCAGGATTCTCAGGGGTTTTGGGTCAGGCAGGGCGCAAATCCCGGATGCGGAAGATGGTGGCTTCCGCATCCGTGTGGCTGCCGAAGCGTTCAACCGCCATGTGCCAGTGTGGGGTGGCCTCGGTCAACTCGGCATCGGCTGTGCGGCCCTTGGGGAAGACCGCTATTCCGCCTTCACCCAGGTGTTGGCGTGCCCAGGGCAGCAATAGCGACAGCGGCGCCAGCGCGCGGGCCGTGATGGCGGCCAGTGGCGGCAGGTGGGCTGCCTCGATTCGCGTGGCATGCACGGTCACATGGGCCAGGCCCATCTCGCGCGCGGCCTCCCGCAGGAAGGCGGATTTGCGCTGGTCGGCCTCGACCAGGTGCATCGGGTCCGGGCGGGCGGCAGCGAGGATGAGGCCGGGCAGGCCGCCGCCGGAGCCCAGATCGGCGCATTCGCCTGGTGGCAGCAGGGGGGCGAGCTGAAGGCTGTCCTGCACGTGGCGGGTGCGCCACAGCGCGGGGGTGCCGGGGCCGACCAGGTTGATTCGGCTGTTCCAACGCTCCAGCAGGGCCAGATAGGCCTCAATCCGGTCCATTGTTTCACGTGAAACATCTGGGGCGGGCGGCAGCGGATGTTTCACGTGAAACACTCAGGCACGGCGGAGATGGACGGCGAGTGCGGCAACGGCCGCTGGTGTGACGCCAGGCAGGCGAGCTGCCGCACCCAGCGTGGCGGGGCGGGCGGCGCCGAGCCGAGCCTGCATTTCCCGCGACAGGCCGGCGATAGAGGCGAAATCCACCGCGTCCGGGATGGCCAGCGATTCTTCCCGCGCCAGCAGGGCGATCTCGGCCTCCTGCCGGGCCAGATAGGGGCCATAGAGTGCCTCGGTCACCAGCGCCTCGCGCACACGGGGGGGCAGGTCCCCCAACCAGGGGAACATGGCTTCGGCCACGGTGGGCGGCATGGCGGGCAGGGCCAGCACGTCCAGCAGGGAACGCCAGCGCCCATCCTGGTTCACCGGCGCGCCCGCGGTGCGGTACTGGGCGGGGTGCGCGCCCTCGGCCCGGGCGCGGGTCAGGGCGGCGTCCACCGCCGCCGCATGAGCGCGCCAGGCGACGGCGCGTTCGGGGCCGACGCAGCCCCAGCTGATGCCCTTTTCGGTCAGCCGCGCGCCGGCATTGTCGGCGCGCAGGCGCAGCCGGTATTCGCTGCGCGCGGTCAGCATGCGGTAGGGCTCGGAGACGCCTTGCAAGGTCAGGTCATCCAGCATCACGCCGGCATAGGCTTCGTCCCGGCGCAGCACGCGGTCGGGTTCCGCACCTGTTGCGCGCAGCACGGCGTTCAGCGCGGCCATCATCCCCTGGGCGGCGGCTTCCTCATAACCCGTGGTGCCGTTGATCTGCCCGGCCAGGAACAGGCCCGGATGGTCGCGGCATTCCAGCGTGGGGCGCAGCGCGCGCGGGTCGACATGGTCGTATTCGATCGCGTAGCCGGGCCGCAGGATCACGGCGCGTTCCAGCCCGGGCATGCTGGCCACCATCGCCGCCTGCACCGCTTCGGGCAGGCTGGTCGAGATGCCGTTGGGGTAGACGGCCGGGTCGTCCAGGCCTTCGGGCTCCAGGAAGACCTGGTGGCGTTCCTTGTCGGCGAAGCGGACCACCTTGTCCTCGATGGAGGGGCAATAGCGTGGCCCCACCCCCTTGATGCGCCCGCCATAGACCGCGCTGCCTTCCAGGTTGGCGCGGATCAGATCGTGCATGGCGCCCGTGGTCCAGGTGATGCCGCATTGCACCTGGCGGTTGGTGATGCGCGTGGTCATCCAGGAGAGTGGTTCAGGCACCTCGTCGCCCGGCTGCATCTCCAGCGCGGCCCAGTCGATGGTGCGGCCATCCAGGCGCGGCGGGGTGCCGGTCTTCAGCCGCGCCATGGGCAGGGACAGCGCTTCCAGCGCCAGCGCCAGGCCGACCGCAGGCGCATCGCCCACCCGGCCGGCGGGGCGGCGTTCATGGCCGATATGGATCATGCCGCGCAGGAAGGTGCCGGTGGTGATGATCACCGCACCTGCGCGGTATTCCATGCCGCTTGCACCCAGCACGCCGGTGATGCGCGCGCCTTGCCGCAGCAGCCCCTCGGCCGCATCGGCCTGCACCACCAGGCCAGGGGTTTCGGCCAGCAGGCGCTGCACGGCCTGCCGGTAAAGCCGCCGGTCGGCCTGCGCCCGAGGCCCGCGTACCGCTGGCCCCTTGCTGCGGTTCAGCAGCTTGAAATGAATGCCCGCGGCATCGGCGGCGCGGCCCATGATGCCGTCCAGCGCGTCCAGCTCGCGCACCAGGTGCCCCTTGCCGATGCCGCCGATCGCCGGGTTGCAGGACATCTCGCCGATGGTGTCCAGCTTGTGCGTCAGCAGCAGCGTGCGCGCGCCGCAACGCGCGGCGGCCGCCGCCGCTTCACAGCCAGCATGGCCGCCGCCCAACACCACCACATCGAAAACTGTGTTCATGGGCGGGCGTATACGCCGCGAAAGCCCGCTGCGCTAATGCTTCCGCTCATCACGGGCGGTTGATTCACGGCTGCGGCTTCGCCTCCGCCGATCAACCGCTATTTGCCGATGCAGAACTCGGAAAACACCAGGTCCAGCACGGCCTCCACACCCACACGTCCGGTTAGCCGGCCAAGCGCCAGCACCGCGCCGCGCAGCGCCTCTGCGCGCAGCTCGGGCAGGGGCGCTTCAGGCAGCAGGTCGAGCGCTGCCACCGCATCGGCCAGCGCCGCGCTATGGCGTGGGCGGGTCAGGCTGGCCTGGTCCGCAAGGCCGGCACGGGCGCGGACGGCGGCTTCAAGCGTGGCGCGCAGCGCATCCAGCCCGGCGCCGGTGCGGGCCGAGACCGCCAGCCCTTCCAGCGGCGGCGGCGCCAGGTCGCATTTGTTGACGACCCGGATGGCGTCCAATGCCATGGTCTCGGCATCCGGTGGGGCGTCGGCGGCGAAGACCGCCAGCGTGATCTCGGCCATCGCGGCCTGGGCGTGGGCGCGACGGATGCCCTCGGCCTCGATGGCATCGGCGGTGGCGCGCAGGCCGGCGGTGTCGGCCAGCACCACCGGAACCCCGGCCAGGATCATGCGGGCTTCGACCACATCACGTGTGGTGCCGGCCTGGGGCGAGACGATAGCCGCATCCCGCCCGGCCATCGCGTTCAGCAGGGATGACTTGCCCGCATTGGGAGCGCCCAAAATCGCCACGCGCACTCCTTCGCGCAGCGCCTCGGCGCGGGTGGCGCCGGCGATTTCGGCGGCGAGTTCGTCGCGCAGGACCAGCGCTTCGGCGGCCACGGCGTCATCCAGGCCGGGCGGCAAATCCTCATCCTCGAATTCGATGAAGGCCTCCTGCCGGGCCAGAAGGCGCGTGGCACGCTCGGTCCAGGCGGCCGCGCGGGCGGCCAGCGCACCGCCAGCCTGGCGTAGGGCCTGGCGGCGCTGGGCCTCGGTTTCCGCTGCGATCAGGTCGGCAATGCCCTCGGCCGCGGTCAGGTCCAGCCTTCCGTGGGCGAAGGCGCGGCGGGTGAATTCGCCAGGCCAAGCGCCACCAGCGCATCCGCCACCACCGCCACCACCGCCGGGCCGCCATGCAAATGCAGCTCCGCGCTGTCCTCCCCGGTGTAGGAGGCCGGCCCCGGGAACCACAGCACCAGCGCTTCATCGAGCGTTTCGCCGGCATGGCGCAGGCGGCGCAGGCTGGCATGGCGCGGGGCGGGCCGGCCGCACAGCGCGACGAGCGCCGGGCCGGCCGCCGGCCCCGACAGCCGCATCAGCGCGACCGCGGCGCGCCCGGCGCCCGAGGCCAGCGCGAAGATACTGTCAGACGACATCCTTCTCCGTCAGCATCAGGCGCTGCACGCGCCCGCCGCCCTGCACGTGCACCGCGAGGATTTCGTCGATATCCTCGCGCGTGATGGGCCGGTACCAGACGCCTTCGGGGTAGATCACCAGGGCAGGACCAAATTCACAACGTTCCAGGCAACCCGCTGTGTTCACACGGATATTGGGGATGCCCAGTTCCTTCGCGCGCGCCTTCATGTAGTCGCGCAGCGGCTCGCTGCCGCGCTCGGCGCAGCTGCCGCGCTTGTGGCCGTCGGGCCGGCGGTTGGTGCACATGAAGAGGTGCGCGGTGTAGAAGGGGGGCGGATCCTGGCTCATGGTTGGGATATGCGGGCCGCGCGGCGGCTTGACCACCCCCACCGGATGCCATGCCCCAACTCTCCCTCCTCACCCCCCTGGGCGACCTCACCCTCTCCGAGGATGAAGGTGCCATCGTCTCCCTCGACTGGGGCCGCTCCTCTCACCAGGAATCCACGCCGCTGCTGACCGCCGCCCGCACCCAGCTGCAGGACTACTTCGACGGCACGCGCACTAGCTTCGACCTGCCGCTCGCGCCGCATGGCACCGCCTTCCAACAGCGCGTCTGGGCCGCGCTGACCACCATTCCGCATGGCCAGACCTGGTCCTATGCGCTGCTGGCCCGCGTGGTGGGGTCGGCGGCCCGCGCGGTGGGCCAGGCCAATGGCCGCAATCCCATCCCCATCATCATTCCATGCCACCGCGTGGTTGGCGCGGACGGCGCGATCGGCGGCTATTCGGGTGAGGGCGGGCCTGATACGAAGAGCTTTCTTCTCGCCCTCGAGAGCCGGAACCCCTTCACATGACCCATGCCATTCGCGTCCATGAACATGGCGGCCCGGAGAAGCTGCTCTGGGAGGAAGTGCCCCGCCCTGAGCCCAAGGCCGGAGAGGTGCGCATCCGCCAGGAAGCGGTGGGCCTGAACTACATCGACGTCTATTTCCGCACCGGCCTCTACAAGGCGCCGACCATGCCCTTCACCATTGGCATGGAGGGTGCGGGCGTGGTCGATGCGGTGGGCGAAGGTGTCACCGACATCAAGCTGGGCGATCGTGTCGCCTATGCCTCCGGCCCGATGGGTGCCTATGCGCAGACCCGCGTCAACAAGGCCGACCGCGTGGTGGTGGTGCCCAATGGCATCTCCAGCGAGACCGCGGCCGCCATGATGCTCCAGGGCATGACGGCGCAGTACCTGCTGCATTCCACCTTTCCGGTGAAGGCCGGCCAGACCATCGTGGTGCATGCGGCCGCCGGCGGCGTGGGGCTGATCCTGGTGCAATGGGCCAAGGCGCTGGGCTGCACGGTCATCGGCACCGTCTCCACGCCGGAAAAGGCCGCGCTGGCCAAGACCTATGGCGCCGACCATGTGGTGCTGACCTCCGAGGACCTGCCTGCCGCGGTCAAGCGCATCACCGGCGGTGCCGGCGTACCGGTGGTCTATGACAGCGTGGGCAAGGATACCTTCATGGCCAGCCTGGATTGCCTGGCGCCGCGCGGCTTCATGATCAGCTATGGCAATGCCTCGGGGCCGGTCACCGGCTTCGATCTGGGCATCCTGGCGGCCAAGGGCAGCCTGTATGTCTGCCGGCCCACGCTTGGCACCTATACCACCGCGCGCGAAGACCTGGTCGCCTGCGCCAATTCGCTGTTCGAGGTGGTGAAGTCCGGCAAGGTGAAGATCAACGTGAACCAGCGCTATGCGTTGAAGGATGCGGCGGCCGCGCATATCGCGCTGGAAGCGCGGCAGACCACGGGCAGCACGGTTCTCATTCCCTAACGCGCGCCGAGACCTAGCGCCGCAATCAAGGGCTCCATCCGCAGCAGCTCCTCCTCCAGCATGCTGGCCAGGGCGGGGCCGTCGATCGCGTCCAACAGGATGGTGCCGGTGCTGTCGAACAGCCGGATCACATCGGGGTCCCGCAGCGCCGCGCGCGTCACCTCCGCCAGGCGCGCCACGGCGGGCGCGGGCGTGCCCGTCGGCACATACAGCCCGGACCAGCCCAGCAGGTTGGCGCCTTGCACGCCTTCATCCTGCAGCGTCGGCAGGTCGCGCGCGACTGCGACGCGCTGCGGTGCGTTGAAGCCCAGGCCCCGCAGCCGCCCATCGCGCACGAAGGGCAGGGCCGACAGCGCATAGTCGAACATGATGTCCACGCGCCCGCCGGCGATGTCGGTCAGCGCCTGTACCGTGTTCTGATAGGGCACATGCGTCATCTCCACCCCGGTCGCGCGCATGAACAGCCCGGCCGCCAGATGCTGCGCGCCGCCCGCGGTCGCTGCGAAGGTGACGCGCCCCGGGTTGGCGCGCGCATAGGGCACCAATTCGCGAATGCGCGTCCAGGGCGTGTGCAGCCCGCCCACGATCAGGTTGGGTGCGGCGCCCACGCCATGCACCGCCAGGAAATCGCGCCTGGCATCCCAGCGATTATGCCGCAGGATGAAGGGCGCGATGGCGAAGGTCGCGATATTGCCGTTGTAGAAGGTGTGGCCATCGACGCCGGCGCGCAGCGTGGCCTCTCCGCCCACGATGCCGCCGGCGCCGGGGCGGTTGTCCACCACCACATTCTGCCCGAGCATCACGCCCATCTTCTGCGCCATCAGGCGCGCCGCGACATCCAGCACGCTGCCGGCGGCACCGGGGATGATGTAGGTCAGCGGCTTGCTGGGCTGCCATGTCTGCGCGATGGCGGCGGGGGCGGCCAAGCCACCCACCAGCAGCGTGCGGCGTGCGACGCGCATCGGTGTCTCTCCCTTCTGCCGGCCCATCTGGCGGGGCCGTCCGATTAGGGTTTCACGCGGGCTGCGCGGGCGTCAATCGTTTCTGCGCTTCGTCGCGCAGCTTCGTCTTCTGCACCTTGCCGCTGGCGGTCATGCCGATCGCCTCGAAGTCATCCACCAGCCACAGGTATCGCGGCAGACGGAAACCGGCGATGCGCGGTCGCAGCCAGGCGAGCAATTCCTCGGGCGTGATGGTCGCACCCGCGGCCAGGCGCACGAAGGCCGCGGGCACCTCGCCCAGCCGCGCATCGGGCACGCCCACCACCTGCGCCACCGCGACATCGGGGTGCGCCTGCAGCGCTTCTTCCACCTCCGCTGGGGCAACATTCTCGCCGCCCACGCGGAACACATCCTTCAAGCGGCCGACCATGCGGAAGCGGTCGCGCGCATCCATCACGCCGAGGTCGCCGGTGCGCAGCCAGCCATCGGGCGTGATGGTCCTGGCGGTGTTCTCGGGGTCCTTCAGATAGCCCTGCATCAGCGACCAGCCGCGCACGCGGATCTCGCCCTGCGTGCCGGCGGGTGCGCGCGCATCATCGTGGAAGATGGCCACTTCCAGCCCATCATGCGTGGGCAGCCAGCCATCGGCGCGGTCATCCAGGCTGTCATCGGGGAAGGAGAAGCCGACATTGGGTGCTGCTTCCGACAGGCCATAAGCGTTGCACACCCCATGCGCGCCAAGCTCGGCCGCGATGCGCCGCATGGTGACGGGACCGGCCGCCGCCCAGCCGCCGCGCAGCTTCAGCCGCGCACGATCCAGGCTGGGTTCATCCATGATCATCTGGAAGATGGTGTCATTGCCGCTGCACAGCGTGCAGGCTTCCTCCGCCAGCAATCGCGCGGCTTCGGGTGCTGTGAAATGCGTGGGTGTCACCAGCGTGGCACCGCTGCACAAACACACCAGCAGCGTCAGCGTGGTGCCGGCCACATGAAAGAAGGGGCGGTTGTTCAAATAGCGATCGGCCGGTGACGCGCGCAGCCTTTCAGCCACGGAGGCTGCGTTGCGCAGCATGGCATGCTGCGTCAGCACCACGCCCTTGGGCCGACTGGTGGTGCCGGAGGTGAACTGGATCAGCAGCGGGTCATGTTCATCGGGCAGCGGCGGCAAGCGCCCTGTTCGCCAGTGTTGATCCTCCACGATGATGTGCGGCGCATCGCTCAGCATGGCCGGGAAATCCAGCCCCAGGAAATGTCGCGTGGTGAAGGTGATGCGCGTGTCGGTGCGCGTCAGCACATCCTCGATTTCGGCGGGTTTGAAGCGCGTATTCACCGGCACCGTCACGCAGCCCAGCCGCGCGGCCGCCAGGAACAGCGCCATCCATTCCGCGCCATTGGGCAGCAGGATGGCGATGAAGTCGCCGCGCTTCAGGCCCATGGCGTGCATGGTGGCGGCGCGGGCATCGACCTGCGCGGCCAGCTCGCGCCACGTCCAGCGCGCATCGGGCGCGACCACCGCTTCCGCATCCGGCTGCGCCGCGACGCGCGCGGCCAGCATATCGGCGACGCGCCAGCTCATCGCATGCCTGCCTTCCAGTCGCCGCTGAACAGGTTCTCCTCGATGGCGAGAATCTCGGTGGCGAGTGCGCCGCGCGGGTGCATTTCCACACCCTCATCCACGCAGCGCTTCGCCAGGCGCAATGTGGCGGGCGGCGCGGCGGTGATGGTCTTGGCGATGGCGGCGAGTTCGTCTTCCAGCGCCTCGGGCGCGACCAGCCGCGTGACGAAGCCGATGCTGCGCGCTTCCTCCGCGCTCATCGCGCGGCCGGTGAACATCAGGTCCTTGGCCAGCTGTTTGCCGATCGCGCGCGGCAGCCGCTGCGTGGCGCCCACCGTGCCGCGCACCGCTTCCGGCGTACGGAATTGCGCGGCGGGCGTGGCCACCACGAAGTCGCAACACGCCGCAATTTCCGCGCCCGAGCCGATCGCCGGCCCATGCACCACCGCGACCGTGGGCATCGGCAGATGCTCCAGCGCGTCATAGGCCGCGAAGGCGCGGATGCGCCGCGCGCGGATCGCATCCTCCTCCATGCCTGCGCGCTCCTTCACATCGGCGCCGGCGCAGAAGACCGGACCGATGGCGCGCACCAGCACCAGCCGCGCATCCTCGGCCACGGCGCGCCGGCACGCGGCATGCAGTGCTGCGGCCAGCGCGTTGTTCAGCGCGTTGCGGGCCTCCGGCCGGTTCAGGGTGAAGGTCGCGACATGGTCGCGCAGTTCGTACAGCAGCTCGGTCAAATCACGCCCTCCTCGCGCAGCGCGGTGATGCGCGCGGCGTCGTATCCCAACATGTCGCGCAGCAGCGCGTCAGTATCCGCGCCCAGCAGCGGCGGCGTGCCCAACGCCGGGTCTTCCCAGCCATCGAAGCGCAGCGGGTTGCGCAGCGCGGGGAAGGTGCCGAGCAACGGATGCGCGAATTCCGCCACGCTGCCACGCGCCGCGACATGCGGGTCGGCCAGCACCTCATCCAGCGCCAGCACCGGACCATTGGGCACATCGGCGGCGTCGAGTGCGGTGACGGCCTCGGCGCGCGTCAGGCCATCCAACGCGCCCTGGATCATCGCCATCACCCGTTCGCGCCCCGTGACGCGCGCGGCGTTCTCCGCCAGTTCGGGCGTGGGCGGCAGGCCCAGCGCGGAGCACAGCGGCGCCCAATGCTGGTCGCTCGCGGTGATGTGCAGGTAGCGCCCGTCGCGGCAGCGGAAGGACGCGCTGGGCACGCGGCCCGGATGCTCCGTGCCCAGGCGCGGCGGCACCTCGCCCAATGCGAAGTAGCGCGCCGCCGCGATGGTCAGCAGCGCCACCTGCGCATCGAACATTGACAGGTCGATATGCGCGCCGCCGCCCCCACGCTCGCGCCCCAGCAGCGCCGAGAGCAGCGCGATCGCGGCCCACAACCCGCTGGTCAAATCCGCCACTGGCAGCCCCGGCTTCACCGGCCCGCCGCCACGCTCCCCGGTCAATGACAACCAGCCTGCCATGGCCTGGAACACCGTGTCGTAGCCCTTGCTCCGCGCGTAGGGGCCGGTCTGCCCGAAGCCGGTGCAGGACAGCACGACAAGGCGCGGATTCAGCGCGCGCAGATCCGCCGCACCCAGGCCGCGCCGCGCCAATTGGCCGGTCGGGAAATTCTCCACCACGGCATCGCATTGCGCGGCCAGGCCGCGGATCACTTCCACGCCAGCCTTGCTGCGCAGGTTCACCGTGATGCTGCGCTTGGCGCGGTTGCACGCCATGAAATAGGCCGAGACACCATGCCCCGCGAAAGGCTCGAAGCCGCGGGTTTCATCGCCGCTGCCGGGCTGTTCCACCTTGATCACCTCGGCACCCAGTTCGGCCAGGATCATGGTCGCGAAGGGACAGGCCAGCACGCGCGACAGGTCCAGGATTCGAATGCCGTCCAGTGGTCGCATGCGCGCAGCTTCGGCCAATGGTTGACCGTGTCAACGATGCCCGCGACCATGCCGGCCACCGCGTCCTGGCCGCGACGACAGTCGCGGATCACCAGGCCGCCATAGGGAGGAATCAACATGCCCGAAATGACCGGTGGCGAAGCGCTCGCGGGCCAGCTGTTGAAGGAAGGCGTGACCGACCTGTTCGGCCTGCCCGGCGTACAGCTGGACTGGGCCACCGATGCGCTGCGCCGCGTCGCCAACACCATCCGCTTCATCGTGCCGCGCCACGAACAGGCCGCGAGCTACATGGCCGATGGCTATGCGCGCAGCACCGGCAAGGTGGGCGTGTGTATGGTGGTGCCCGGCCCCGGCATGCTGAATGCGATGGCCGGCCTGTCCACCGCCTATGCCTGCAATTCGCCGGTCTTGGCGATCGTGGGTGACATCCCATCCTTCAGCCTGGGCAAGGGCTGGGGCATGCTGCATGAGGTCAACAACCAGTCCGGCATTCTCGACACCGTCACAAAATGGCGCGGCCGCGCCACCGCGCCGGAGCAGATTCCGGGCCTGGTGCGCGAGGCCTTCCGCAAGGCCACCGGCGGCCGCCCGCGCCCCGTCGCGCTGGAAATCCCGCCCGATATCCTGGCTGCGAAAGCCGACATTACGCTGATCGACCCGCCGCCCGGCGAAGACAACCGCCTCTACCCGGACAGCAGGCAGGTCGCCGCCGCGGCCGCACTTCTGGCACGCGCGAAACTGCCGCTCATCTATGTCGGCGGTGGCGTGCTGGCCGCGCGTGCCGGCCGCGCCGTGCAGGCGCTGGCCGAGAAGCTGCAAGCGCCCGTGGTGATGGGCGAGAATGGCCGCGGCGCCATCCCGGACAGCCACCCGCTGGCCGTCACTTCGCTGGCTGCGCGCGCACTGTTCCAGCATGCCGATGCGGTGCTGGTGGTGGGGTCGCGCTTCGTCGATGGCATGACCGGCGGCTCCGCCTGGCCGGTGCCGGGAATCCAATGGGCCTGGGTCAACGCGGAGGCCGAAGCCTGGGCGCCGCCGCGACATGCGGATGCGCCGGTGCTGGCCGATTGCAAGCTGGGCATCGAGGCCATCACCGCCGCCCTGCCCGCGCTATCGCCGCCCAACCGCACGGATACCGTGCGCCAGGTGCGTGACTGGGCGGCGGCGCAGATGGACCAGATCGCGCCGCAGATCGGCTGGATCAAAGCGCTGCATGACGCCATGCCGAAGGACGCAATCCTGGTCGGCGAACTCACACAGGTCGGCTATGTCGCGCGCTTCGCGCTGCCGGTAGAGACCGAGGGCGCCTTCATGGGCCCGGGCTACCAGGGCACGCTGGGCTATGGCTTCCCCACGGCATTGGGTGTGGCCGCCGGCAACCCCGCTCGCGCGGTGGTTTCCATCACCGGTGATGGCGGCTTTGGCTGGGCCATGCAGGAGCTGGCCACCGCGCGCCGCTATGGCCTGAACACCGCAACCGTGGTGTTCGATGACGGGCAGTTCGGCAATGTCGCGCTGCTGCAAAAGCGCATGTTCGGCGCATCCTATGAAACCGACCTGGCCAACCCGCATTACGCGCATCTGGCCGCGGCCTTCGGTGTTGCGCATGCGCGCTGCGAAACGCCCGATGCGCTGCGCGACACGCTGGCGCGGCACTGCGCCAGCCCCGCGCAACCACTGCTGATCGAGGTGCCTGTCGGCCAAATGCCCAACCCCTGGCCGTTGATGCGCCTGAACCCGCCGCCTTTCGGTGCAGGGGCTGCGCCGCCGCCGAATCCGCTGGGCGAAGCGCCCGCCCGCGCTTGACATATGCTGTTGCGCGGAGCGCTTTACGCACATGACATTGACCGTGAAAGCAATCCCCTGCCTGTCCGACAATTATGCCTGGTGGGTGCGCGATGACAGCACCGGCATCTGCGCCGTGGTCGACCCCGGAGAGGCCGGCCCCGTCGCCGCCTTCCTGCGCGAACAGGGCTGCGGCCTGGACTGGATTTTGCTGACGCATCACCACGGCGATCACATCGCCGGTGTCGGAGAACTGTTGGCCGAATTCGGCGGCAAGGTCGCGGGAGCGGCGGCCGATGCGCACCGTCTGCCGCCGCTGGATCTGGCGCTGGCCGATCGCGATGACTTCGTGCTCGGCGCCACCGCCGCGCGGGTGATCGACACGCCGGGCCACACCCGCGGCCACATCGCCTTCGCCTTCGCCAGCCACGTCTTCTGCGGCGACACGCTGTTCAGCCTGGGCTGCGGCCGTCTGCTGGAAGGCGATGCGGCGGAGATGTTCGCGAGCCTCGGCAAG
>JAPLOK010000313.1 GCA_026400775.1 Alphaproteobacteria bacterium
GGCGCTGGAGGATGCGATGGCGCGGCATGGCGTGGCCGCCACCGCAGCCCGCCGTGTGCTGATCGCGCGGTTGAACGCCACACCGGCCATGGCGGGCTTTCCGGCCGCCATCCTGGGCCTGCGCTGCGGCACCGCCGATGCGCTGGCTGCCGGCCCAGCGCTCGCCGCCGAGGACGCGCTGCGCGACGCCCTGCGCACCGCCCGCCCGCGCGACCGCGCCGCCGGCGCCACCGTCGAAGGCCCGCACCGCGCAGCGCTGGAGATGATCCATGCCGCCACCGCCATGCCCGCCGCCCTGTGCAGCACCGGCGAGCAGAAGGCGCTGTTGGTCGGCACGGTGCTGGCCCATGCCGGGCTGATCCAGGCCGCGCGCGGCTTCGCGCCGCTGCTGCTGCTGGATGAGGTGGCCGCGCACCTCGACGCCGGGCGGCGCGAGGCGCTGTTCGCCGCACTCGCCGCATTGCCCGCGCAGGTCTGGCTGACGGGCACCGAGGCCGATGTTTTCGCCACGCTGCGCGGTGCCGCGCAGCGCTTCGATGTCACCCCCGGCGGGGTTGCGGAACACACCGCTTGGCCCATGGCCTGAGGCGCGCATTTATGCTATGTGCCACTGTGCGCGAAAGCGCTGATTTCCAAGGATTTGCGCCGCATCATGAGTGACCCTGTCGAACCCGCGAATGGCGATGCCTATGAGGCCTCCTCGATCACCGTGCTGCGCGGGCTGGAAGCGGTGCGCAAGCGCCCGGGCATGTATATCGGCGACACCGATGATGGTTCGGGCCTGCACCACATGGCCTTCGAAATCATCGACAATTCGGTTGATGAGGCACAGGCCGGCTTCGCCTCGCGCGTGGACCTGATCCTGAATGGCGATGGCAGCGTGACCGTGACCGATGATGGGCGCGGCATCCCGGTGGACATGCACGCGGAAGAAGGCGTTTCGGCCGCCGAAGTGGTGCTGACGCGGCTGCATGCGGGCGGCAAGTTCAACCAGAATTCCTATAAGGTGTCGGGCGGCCTGCACGGCGTCGGCGCTGCCGTGGTGAACGCGCTATCCGAATGGATGGAAGTACGGATCTGGCGTGGCGGCTTCGAGCATTTCATCCGCTTTGAGCATGGCGAGACGGTGCAACCGTTGAAGGTTGTCGGGCCGTCGGACCATGCCTCGGGCACTGAGGTCACCTTCAAGCCGAGCAGCGGCACCTTCACCAAGACCGAGTATGATTTTGCCATCCTGGAACGGCGCCTGCGCGAGCTGGCCTTCCTGAATTCGGGCCTGGCCATCACGCTGGCCGATGAACGCACGGAGCCTGCGCAGCGCATCGAGTTCAAGTTCGATGGCGGGCTGCGTGCCTTCGTCGAATGGCTCGATCGCGGCAAGGAGCCGCTGTTCAAGCCGCCCATCACTGTGATCTCCAAGGAAACCGAGGGCATTCGCGTCGAACTCTCGATGTGGTGGACCAATTCGCCGCGCGAGCTCGCGCTATGCTTCACCAACAACATCCCCCAGCGCGATGGCGGCACGCACCAGGCGGGCTTCCGCCAGGCGCTGACGCGTGTGGTCGCGAAATACGCCGAGGATCTGGCGAAGAAGGAGAAGGTCGAACTCGTCGGCGAAGACATGCGCGAGGGCATGACCTGCGTGCTGTCGGTGAAGGTGCCGGACCCGAAATTCTCAAGCCAGACCAAGGACAAGCTGGTGTCGTCGGAAGTGCAGCCGGTGGTGCAGATGGCAGTTGCCGACGCGCTGTCCCACTGGTTCGAGACGCATCCGAAGGAAGCGAAGATCGTCCTCGACCAGGTCGTGCTGGCGGCCGCGGCGCGCAAGGCCGCGCAGCTCGCGCGCGACAAGGTGGGGCGGAAGAACGCGCTCGATATCTCGACCCTGCCCGGGAAACTGGCCGATTGCCAGGAGAAGGACCCCGCCAAGAGCGAGATCTTCATCGTCGAGGGCGACAGCGCCGGCGGCTCCGCCAAACAGGGGCGCAACCGCGCCAACCAGGCCATCCTGCCGCTGAAGGGCAAGATCCTGAATGTGGAGCGCGCGCGCATCGACAAGATGCTGGGCAGCGCGGAAATCGGCACGCTGATCACCGCGATGGGCACCGGCATCGGGCCTGGCGACCCGAAACAGGGCGGATTTTCGCTGGAAAAACTGCGCTACCACCGCATCGTCATCATGACCGACGCGGATGTGGATGGCAGCCATATCCGCACGCTGCTGCTGACCTTTTTCTACCGCCAGATGCCCTCGCTGATCGAGGCCGGCTACCTCTATATCGCGCAGCCGCCGCTGTACCGGGCGAAGCGCGGCAATGAGGAACGCTACCTCAAGGATGACCGCGCCCTGGAAGACTTCCTGTTGGAAAAGGCGCTGTCCAACGCGAAGCTCACCTTCGCCGACGGCCGCGTTCTGGAAGGCGCCGCGCTGCGTGACGAGACGGAGGTGCTGCGCCAGATGGCCGGGCGCATCCGCCGCCTCTCAGGCCATATCCAGCCTGAGATCATCGAGCAGGCAGCGCTCGTTGGCGCCCTGCATGCGGACCCCTCGCTGGAAGCCGCACAGCGTCTGACCGCGGCGCTGGACCGCATGGCCTCGCCCGCCGAACGCGGCTGGGTGGCGACCGTGGATGGCGGCGCGATCAACCTCTCGCGCGTCGTGCGCGGCGTGACGGAGCGCGTGACGCTCTCGCCCACGCTGCTGCACACAGGCGATGCGCGCTGGCTGGATGAACGCCACGGCGTGCTGGCCGCCGAATGGTCCGCACCCGCGAAGCTGACCTTCGACGCGGTGGAAGCCGCGCCGCGCGGGCCGCTCTCCGCCTTCGACCGCGTGATCACGCAAGGCCGCCGGGGCCTGACCATCCAACGCTTCAAGGGCCTGGGCGAGATGAACCCCGAGCAGCTGTGGAACACCACGCTGAACCCGGAGGCACGCACGTTGCTTCAGGTGAAGATCGAAGATGTGGAGGATGCGGAAAACGTCTTCTCCACCCTGATGGGTGACGTGGTCGAACCGCGCCGGGAGTTCATCGTGGACAATGCGCTGAAGGTGGCGAACCTGGACGTGTGACGGCGTTGTTTGAATTGACAGGAATGTTGTGTCCTGACATGACGCATATGTTATGTGCAGGAGCGGCTGATGCGTTCAGGCTTATCTTCGTTGGCAGTAGTTTGTTCGCTCTCGTTCTTGGTTGCCTGCACGCCTGATCCCGAATGGGCAAACAACATGGCGCTGCGCGCTGGCGCTCCGCTTGATCCCACTTTGGCCAGGGAACTCCGCGAAGTCCAAACCGCGAGCTTTGCAGGCGTCGATGAACACCGCCTGCAGCGCGAATTGACCCAGACCTTGCAGGATCTCGGGTTCACCATCGAGGAAAGCGCGTCGCGCATCGGGGTCTTTGCTGGCAGCAAGGATCGCGACGCAACGGAAACCGGCCAAGTCGTCGGACAAATCGCGCTAACCATCGGGCTCGCACTGTTGGGCGTTCATTAAAATCCCGTCTGGGACCGCGACCAGATCATCCGTGTGACAGTTACCACTGCGCCGGACCGCAACCGCAGTTCCACTGCGCGTGTCTCCTTCGAACCCATCATCACCAACACGCAGTTGGTTTCGCGCATGGAAATCCTGCGCAGTCCGGAGTTTTCATCGGGCTTCTTCGATCGCGTGCGGCAAGGCCTGTCCGGCGGGAGCACCTGAACCATGAAGCGCAGCATAGCTCTTTTTGCCGTCCTGATCCTGACCGCGGCCTGCGAACCGCCCGACCCGTTCGTCCCCAGCACCCGCAGCGCCGTGGAGTTGCGCGCCATGCAGTCGCGCATCGTGCCTGGCGAACAGCAGGCGGTGATGCGTGCCATCGCCGCAACCCTGCATGACCAGGGCTACCGCGTCACGCGCGCCGATTCGGCGTCAGGCAATATCTCCGCCACCCGCGGCACGGTGCTGCGCGTGTCCTTCGTGGTGCAGCCGCGCGGGGTCAATGAAAGCATCGTTCGCGGCAATGCCACGCTGCTGGGCATGGGCCGCGAGCACCAAATCGATGCGCCTGCCTTCTATCAGGACAACCTTTTCGCGCCACTCTCCGCGCAGATGCAGCGCGATTTCCGCAACCTGCCGGATGATGTCCAGGTGGCCGACGCGGTCCGCCCGATTGCCGAATTGAACACCATCGCTGCACGTACTGCGGCCGCACGCGCCGCAGCGGAAGCGGCTGCGCCCACGGCCACACCGGTTGCCGCCACCGAAGGGATCACCCGCTGATGCAACGCCGCTCGACACTCGCCGCCATCCTGGCCCTGCCGCTGCTGGCCGGCTGCCTCGATGCTGCCAACCATGCCGCCGCCGTGGGCGGTGGCCCGGCCGGCCAGGACCGCCTGACCGTCGGCACCGTGCAGCGTGAAATCCGCGTCGGCATGACCAGCGCTGATGTTGTGGGTGTGCTGGGTTCGCCCAACATCGTCTCCACCGATGAACGCCGGCGGGAGGTATGGGTCTATGACCGCATTGCGTCCCAGCAGGTGTTTTCGCAGTCGGCCATGGGTGCGTCCGCGCTGATCATCGGCGGGGCGGCCAGCGCCGGCGCACGGCAGACCTCACAGCGCACTCTGACCGTCATCATCCGCTATGACGAGGCAGGCCGCGTCCGCGATTTCTCCTATCGGCAGAGCAGCTTCTGAGATGCAAAGGCGCGTCTGTCTGCTTGCCGTGCCTGCGCTGGCCGCGTGCGTGCCAAGCGCCGAACAGCAGGCGGCGGCGCTGACGCCCACCGCCTCGGCCGTTGCGTCACGTGCACAGCAGTCGCGCCGCTTCGACAGCGCCGATCAGCGCCTGATGATGCAGGCCGTCATCGAGGCCTTCCAGGATATGGGCTTCACCATCGATGAAAGCCGCGCCCAGCATGGCGTCGTGGTCGCATCGCGCGTGCAGTCCTGGCGCACCCGTGCGCAGACCGTGCTGCTCCCAGCCGCTGATGGCCGCGCGATGGTGCTGCGCGTGACCTTCCAGCGCTTCCGCCCCGGCCCGGGCGCGGTGCTGGCTATGGGCGAGACGCTGGACGATCCCGCACTCTACCAGGGCTTCTTCGAGCGCGTCGCGCAATCCGCCTTCCTCACCGCGCACGAGATCTGACCGCCATGCGACGTCTGCTGCTGCCCATTCTGTTCGCGTCCGCGCTCGCCGCCTGCCAGATGGACAGTCGCCAGCAGATTCTCCAGACAACCAATACCCAGGCGCAGCAGCGCGCCATTTCCGCGCGCGCGTATGATACCGGTGACCAGGTGCGGGTATTCCGCGCCGTCATCGCAACCTTGCAGGATCTGGGCTTCGTGGTGGACCGCGCGGATGACCAACTGGGCACGGTCAGCGCAACGCGGTTCAGCGGCGGGCTGGTGCGGTTCACGGTTTCCGTCCGCCAGGCCGGACCGCAGCGATCAGTGGTGCGCGCATCGGGGCAGTTGAACCAGCACGAATTGTCGGACCCTGCGCCGTTCCAGCGCTTCCATGATGCGCTTTCGCAGTCGCTGTTCTTGGCGGCGAACAATATCGACTGACGCCGCTACTCCTCGTCGCGCTGCGCGCGTCCGTTCACCACGGGCCGTCCTGGCCCCGCGCCGCGGCTGGCGATCGGGATGGATTTCACGCGCACTTCCGGCATGGGGCGCATCAGGTCGATATGCAGCAGGCCGCGATCCAGCCAGGCGCCTTCTACATCGATGCCTTCGGCGATGACGAAGGCGCGCTGGAACTGGCGTGAGGCGATGCCGCGATGGATGAAGACGCGGTTCTCGCCTTCCTCGCGCTGGCGGCCGCGGATGACGAGTTGGTTGTCTTCCTGCGTGATCTGCAGGTCGTCCATGGAGAAGCCGGCCACGGCCAGCGTGATGCGCAGCCGGTTCTCGGCCGTCTGTTCGATATTGTAGGGCGGGTAGCCTTCCGCGGTTTTCTGCACGCGGTCGAGCATCTGTTCGAGATGATCGAAGCCCAGGAACAATGGCGAGCCGAAAACCGAACCGCGTGACATGGCAACCCTTCCCAGAAGCGGCGACAACATGGCGCCCCTCGTGCGGCGACGCCGCCCAACACATGGCAAGCGTGCCCATTCGTTGCAAGCCGCGCGGGCCAGCGGTATGCGCGATGCATGACGGAAACGCTCCCCATTCTCTACGTGCCTGCGCCGATCCTGCGGCAGAAGGCCAAGCCCGTCGGCACAGGCGATGCCGATGCGGTGCGCGCGCTGGCCGAGAAGATGCTCGCCACCATGTACAAGGCCCCGGGCGTGGGGCTGGCAGCACCCCAGGTCGGTGTGGGCCTGCGCATGGTGGTGCTGGATTGCGGCCCGAAGGACGCGCCCGCGCCGATGGTGCTGGTCAATCCCGAGCTGGTCGCGGCCAGTCAGGAATTGGCGGTGCGCGAGGAAGGCTGCCTCTCCCTGCCCAACCAATTCGCCGATGTCACGCGGCCATACCGGGTGAAGGTGCGCTATTTGTCGCTGGATGGCGCGAAGCAGGAGGTGGAGGGCGAGGGCCTGCTCTCGGCCTGCCTGCAGCACGAGATCGACCACCTCGATGGCAAGCTCTTCGTGGACTACCTGTCCATCCTGAAGCGGAACATGCTGCTGCGGCGTTTGGCCAAGGAATTGAAGGCGAAGGTGCGGGAAGACTAGAGTTTTTTCCGCTCACGCTGAACCGGCACCGGCCCGCACCCCCACCCGGCCACCCAATCAAGCACACTGTCGTTGGGTGGCCGGGTGGGGGTGCGGGCCGGTGCCGTCTGTTGAGAAAAAACTCTAACCCCGCAACAGCCCCGCCAGCGCCGCATCCAGCCCCACGCTCTCACGCCCGCGGGGCGCCGTGTGGCTGCCCGCGCCGGGCTTGGCCAGCCGCAGCGCCACCAGCGCCTCCAGCAGCTTCACGCCACAGGCGATGCCGTCCAGCAGCGGCACCGGCGCCGTCAGGCTCGCGCCCATGCCGGCCATGGCCGCGCCGCCCAGGATGA
>JAPLOK010000108.1 GCA_026400775.1 Alphaproteobacteria bacterium
AGGATCACCAGCGTCGCATCGGCCACCGGCCCCGGCAGGATACGCGGCCGCGCCTGGAGGCCGCCTGCGGGTTCGACGACCGTGATGCCCCGCGCCGCCATCGCCTCCGCATTGGGCCGCCAGGGTTCCCACACCGCGACATCCTCGCCCGCGCGGGCCAGATGCGCCGCCACATAGCCACCGACCGCGCCGGCGCCCACAATCAGGACCATTCCCGCCTCCCCGGAGCTTGCCGATGCGCTACGCCCTGCCAGACGCCCGCGATTGGGTGCGTGCCGAACTCCAGGGATACCTGACGGTTCTCTATACGCCCTTTCGGGAGGATTTGTCGCTCGACGAGGAGGGGCTGCGGCACAATGTGCGCGCGACCCTGGCGCTGCCCGGCGTCGGCGGCCTGTCGGTGCATTCGCTGCACCAGGAATTCTGGACATTGACCGAGGAGGAGCGGCGCCGCGTCACCGAACTGGTGCTGGACGAAGTGGCGGGCCGCGCGCCGGTGGTGATCGGCTGCTCCGACCCCTCGGCGGAGCGGGTGGTGCGCCTGGCGGCCCATGCCGCCGCCGCGGGGGCCGATCTGGTCATGGTCTGGCCGCCCTATTACGGGCCGCGCTCGGCCGAGGGCGTGCGGGCCTTCTACGAATATGTGGCGCCGCGCATCCCGATCGGCATGCTGGCCTACAGCACCACGCTGTCCGAGCTCGGCTTTCATCTCGCGGCGCCGCAGCTGCGCGCGCTGCTGCATCTGCCGACGCTGTGCGGGGTGCAGAACACCACGCTGAACATCGCGCAATACGATGAGATGCTGGAGGCGGTGGGGGCCGAGATCGCGGTCGCCACCTCGCTCGAGGAATACCACCTGCATGGCCAGCTCGCCTTCCCCGAGCGCGCGCCGCGCTTCCTGATCGGTGCCTCGCGCCCGGTCTTCTGCCAATCGGCGGCGCGCCCGCATTGCGCGCATTTCCTGGCGGCGCTGCGGGCCGGGGAGATGGGCGCGGCGGCGGGTCATGCGCGGGTCATCGGCGGCATCGCGCAGCAGCTGCAAAGCCGCTTCTTCGCGCGCGGCTTCCATCATGTCGGGCTGTTCAAGCGGCTGGCGGGGATGATGGGCATGCGCACCGGCCCGGTGCGCCCCGGTGTCGCACCGCCCTCCGCGCGGGAGGTCGCGGAATGCGAGGCGGTGCTGCGCGACGCCGGCCTGCTCACTGGTTGAGGTTCACCCGCCGCCCGATCTCCATCCATTGCTCGATGACCGCGCGCGTCTGCCGCGCATGTTCGACGGGCGTGGAGAAGATCGGCTGGTAGCCCATCTGCTCCAGGCGCGCACGCGTCTCGGGCTCCTCGGCCGCCGCGCGGAAGGCCTCGCGGATCGTCTCGCGGATCGGCAGCGGCGTGCCGGCTGGCGCGTGCAGGCCCCAGATGCTCGCGACATCCACGCCGGGCAGGCCGGCCTCGGCGAAGGTCGGGATGGCCGGATCGACGCCCTGCGCGGTCTTGGCCAGCGCCAGCACCTGGCCCGCGCGGATCAGCTGGCCCGAAGCCGCGAAGCCGCCGAAATTCATCGTGACCTCGCCCGAGAGCAGCGCCGTCAGCGCGGGGCCGGAGGAGCGGTAGGGCACATGGATCAGATCGATCCCCGCCCGCAGCGCAAAGAGCACGCCGGCGAAATGCGTGGACGCGCCGACACCGCCCGAGGCGAAGCTGAGCCGCCCCGGCTGCGCCCGCGCCAGCGCGATCAGCTCCGCGAGATTCGTGGCCGGCACCTGGCGGCCGATGATGAGCACCACCGGTGCCTCGGCCAGCAGCGTGATGGCGGCGAAATCGGCCAGCGTGTCATAGGGCAGGCGCGGGATGATCGCGGGGTTGAAATAGAGCGCATTGTCGGCCGCCAGGATGGTGAGCCCATCGGGTGCCGACCGCGCGACATGCTCCGAGCCCACGATGGTGGTGGCATCCGCGCGGTTCTCCACCACCACGGGCTGGCCGAGCCGCGCCGAGACGCCGGGCGCCAGGGCACGGATCAGGATATCGGTGCCGCCGCCCGGCGCGCGCGGCACCACCACGCGCAGCGGGCGTTCGGGGAAGCGCGGCTGGGCAGCGGCGATGGCCGGAGCCGCCAGCGGCAGGACGAGAAGGGCGCGGCGATCGGGCATGGCGGCTGGCATCCCTCAGCCTCGCCCGGCCGCATGCGCCGTGCCTTCGACGATGACGCGCGGCGGGTCGAGCGCCACCTCCATCGCGATGACATTGGAGGCGATGCAGAGGAAATACCCGGCGGTCACGTTCATGTCCGTCACCTGGCGCGGCGTGTAGTGGGCGCACACCGCCTCGAATTCCGCCGCCGGCACGCCGCGCAGCGTGGCATAGGCCATCACATAGCGCACCAGCGCCGCCTGCGCCGCATCAAGCCCCGCGGGCACCTGCCCATCCCACAGCGCATCGAGCTGCGCCTCGCTCAGCCCGAGCTGGGCTGCGATCGGCCGGTGATGATGCCAGGCATAGGCGACGCCGCGCGCCACGGTCAGGATCACCAGCTCGCGCTCCAGCTCCGACAAGGCGGTGCCATAGCGGCAATAGGCGCCAATCTCGGCCAGCAGCGACAGGCCGCGCGGCGCATGGCCATAGCTGCGCATCACGTTGGAGACGATGCCGCGGCTGGCCTGGAAGCGCGCCAGCGCCTCGGCCAGTTCCGGATCGGCGGCGGGGTCGGCGGGGGGCAGGCGCATGGTCATGGCTCCTGGCGTTGCAGGAAGGCGAGCAGGTCCCGGGCGCAGCGTTCGGGCACCGCATCGCCCAGATTATGCGGCATGCCGTCATAGGTCAGCAGTTCCGCATGCGGGATCAGTTCGCGCATGCGCTCATACTGGTTGTGCGCGCCGATGGGTTCGTGGCCGGGGGCTATGATCAGCGTCGGGCAGGAGATGCGCGGCAGCTCGCCCTCCCAGTCGCGGCTGGCCATGTGGGTGACGAAGCGCGCGATCCAGGCGGGGTCGTTGCCGCCGGTCTGGCGGCAGAACCACTCCACCAGCCCCGGCTCCGTGCCGGGCGGGAAGCGGTCGGCGATGGTGGCGCGCACGAAGGCCTCCAGGCCCATGCGCGCGATCTCCCCGGGCCATTGCCCGGCCTTGCTATTGCGCAGCCCGGACGTGGAGGCGAAGAGTGCCAGGCTGGCGATGCGCGGCGCGTCCTTGATCGCCAGGCGCTGCCCGACATAGCCGCCGGCGGAATTGCCGCACAGATGCACCCGCGCAATGCCCTGCGCGTCCAGCCATTCCCGCACATCGTCGCACAGCCGCTCGACGGTGATGGGCCTGCTCGCATCCGGCACCTCGGAGGCGCCATGGCCGCGCAGTTCCATGGTCAGGACCGGATAGTGCCGCGCCAGGATCGGAATCCAGGCATACCAGCGGCGATAGGCGCCCATCGCCGGGTGCAGCAGCAGCAGCGGGGTGCGCGGCGGCCGCCACGGGTCGGTGAAGTCGTCCAGCCGCCAGGCGAGGCGGAGCTCGCGGTGTGGAACGCCATGTTGGGCGTCACGCGGGATACCCGAACTTGTCCTTGTGGAAGGCCAGGATATCGGCCACGCAGCGGTCGGGCAGCATGTCGGCGATGTTGTGCGGCATGTGCGGATATTCGACCATGCGCACATCCTTCACGTGCCGCGCGAAGGCGTCATAGCCATGCACGCTGCCCACCGTCTCGCCGCCGGGGAACACCACCAGCGTGGGGCAGGCGATGCGGTGCAGCTCGGCCGACCATTCGCGCGTGGCCATGTGGCCGATGAAGCGGGCGACGAAAGCGGGGTCGTTCTCCGCGGTCTGTTCCAGGAACCATTCGACCATGCCCGGATCGGTGCTGCCGAGGTCGAAGCGCATATGGATGGTGTCGCGCAGGAAGGGTGTCAGCCCCTCCTTCTCCACGCGCGGCAACCAGCTCAGCGCCTCGGGCGAGAGGCCGGGCGTGGAGCCGACCACGGCGAGGCTGCGCACCTTGGCGGGCGCCGTGATGGCCAGCCGCTGCGCGACATAGCCGCCGGCCGAATTGGCGGTGACATGCGCGCTCTCGAGGCCGAGCAGCGCCAGCAATTCCTCCGCGTCGGAGACCAGATGCTCGAGCGTGAAGGGATCGCTGGGCTTGGGCACGGCGGAACGGCCATGGCCGCGCAGATCCATCCGGATCAGCCGGAAATGCCGCGCGAGGCCGGGCACCCAGGAATAGAACCGCTCGGAATTGCCCATGGCCGAATGCAGCAGCAGCATCGGCGGCGCGTCGCGCCAGGGGTCGGTGAAGTCGTCGATATAGTACGCTATGCTGGCGCCATCGCGCGCGGTGAAGAAGCTGGTCTGGGTCAAGGCGCTACTCCGGGGCGGTGATGTTGGCCTGGCGCACGATCTCCGCGAAGCGGTCGCGGTCGCGGCGCACCAGGGCGGTGAACTCCTCCGGCCCCTCGCGGCCGGGGATGAAGCCCAGCGGCGCGAAGCGTTCGGCGAGAACGGGGCCGTCGATGATCGGGCGCACGGCGGTGGCGATGCGCTGCAGGATGGGCGCGGGCAGCCCGGCGGGCGCGGCCAGCCCCCACCAGGCCTCCATCTCGAAGCCCGGATAGCCGCTCTCGGCGACGCTGGGCACATCCGGCGCCAGCGGCAGCCGCGCGGCGGAGGAGACCGCGAGCGCCCGCAGCGCGCCCGACTGCACATGCGGCCAGGCCGCGGCGATGGAGATAAAGGAGACCGGCACCCGCCCGGTGGTCAGGTCCACGATGGCATCGGCATCGCCGCGATAGGGCACGTGATCGAACTGGATGCCGGCCGCATGCATGAACATGGCCATGGTCAGATGCGGCCCGGCGCCGACGCCCGAGGAGGCGAAGGCGATGCCGCCCGGCCGCTGCCGCGCCAGGGCCACCAGCTCGGTCACGTTGCGCGCCGGCAGGCTCGGATGGGTGACCAGGAAATACGGGCCGCGCGCGCCCATCGCGACATAGGTGAAGTCGCGCACCGGATCATAGGGCAGGTTGCGCCGCAGCGCCGGCGCCAGCACCTGCGCCGAGGAGATCATGTAGAGCGTGTAGCCATCGGGTGCGGCGCGCGCCACGGCCTCGGCCGCGACGGAACCCGCGGCCCCGGCGCGGTTCTCGACCACGATCGGCTGGCCCAGCGCTTCCGCCAGGGGGGCTGCGATGCTGCGCGCGACGATGTCATTGGCGCCGCCGGCGGGATACCCCACCAGCATGCGCATGCCCCGGTTGGGCCAGGGCGCCTGGGCGTGCGCCGGGGCTGCGAGCAGCGGCGTGGCGAGCAAGGCGCGGCGGGTCGGCGTCATCATCGTCTCCCTCAATAGGCGGACCGCCCGCCATCGGCGGGTATGGTCGCGCCGGTGATCATGCGCGCGGCGTCGGAGGCGAGGAACAGCGCGGTCTGCGCGATATGCTCCGGCTCGCCGATCCAGAACGGGTAGTCCCGGGCGCGGCCCACCGGGTCCTGCGGGTCACCCGGCGTGCCGAGTTCGCCCCAGATGCGACGCACGCGCTCGGTCTGCACCCGGCCGGAGGCGATGCAGTTCACCCGCACCCCCTGCCGCGCGTAATGCCCCGCGAGCGCGCGGGTGAGCGCCAGCACCGCGCCCTTGGCCGCGCTATAGGCATGGTAGGGGCTGGCCCCGCGCAGCGCCGCACCCGAGGACATCAGCACCACAGCCCCGCCGCCCGCGGCGATGATCGCCGGGATGGCATGCCGGCAGAGCAGGTAGGTGCCGCGCACCTCCAGCGCCATGGTGCGCTCGAAGGCGTCGAGCGGCGCCTCGGTGACCGGCCCGTCATCGGGCTGCGTGCCGCCGGCGCAGTTGAACAGCGTGGTGAGCGCGCCGAAGCGCCGCCGTGTTTCGGCAACCGCCGCCTGCACGCTGGCTTCGTCGGTCACATCGGTCGGCAGCGCGATGGCCTCGCCGCCGGCCGCGCGCACGCTGGCGGCCGCGGCTTCGGCGCGCTCGGCCAGCAGTTCGGCGACGGCGACGCGCCAGCCCGCCCTGGCGAAGGCCAGCGCGGCCGCCGCGCCGATGCCCCCGCCGCCGCCTGCGATGAGCACGGTGCTCACTCCGCCCGCGCCCCGGATTGGCGCACGATCGGCCCCCATGTCGCCAGGTCCCGCCGGAAGCGCGCGGCATATTCGGCCGCAGAGCCGGCGGCGGGCACGAAGCCCAGCTCCACCGCGCGGGCGGCGATCTCGGGCATGGCGAGGATCGCGCCCCCCTCGCGCGCCACCCGCTCACCCACCGTGGCGGGCAGGGCGGCGGGCGCCCAGAGGCCCCAGACCGTCTCGGCATTCATCGCTGGCAACCCGGCTTCGGCGAAGGTGGGCACGGCGGGCAGCGCCGGGGAGCGCGCATCGCCGGTCACCGCGATGCCCTTCAGCCGCCCGGTCTCGATATGCTGCCGCGTGGACGAAATGCCCGCGAACATGATCTGCACCTGCCCCGCGAGCAGCGCTGCCACACCCGGCGCGGTGCCGTTGAAGGGCACATGCACGATGTCGATGCCGCCCACCATGCGCAGCATCTCGCCCGCCAGATGCGTCGATGCGCCATTGCCGCCGGAGGCGTAGTTCACCCGGCCCGGCTGGGCGCGGGCGAAGGCCAGCAGCTCGGCCACGCTGTTCGGCGCGAAGGAGGGGTGCGCGCAGAGGATCACCGGCGCGGTGGCCAGCATGGCCAGCGTCTGCAGGTCGCGCTCGGTGTCGAAGGGCAGGCGCGCATGCAGGAAGGGATTGACGGAAATCGAGCTGTCCATCGCCAGCAGCGAGTGCCCGTCCGTTGCCTGCACGGCAGCATGGCTGCCGATGGTGCCGCCGCCGCCCGGCCGGTTCTCGATGACGACCGGCTGGCCGAGCCGCTCTGCGAGCTGCGGCTGGATCAGCCGCATGATGATGTCGGTGCCGCCGCCGGCGCCGAAGGGCACGATGACGCGCACCGGCCGTTGCGGCCAGGGCGCCTGCGCCAGCGCCGCCGTGGGGAACAGCGCGGCCAGCGCCAGCGCGTCACGCCGTTGCATGGGGGGCGTCCTTCGCCTGGCGCGCGCGCCATTCCTGCTGCACCTCATCCAGCGTGAGGAATTCCGCGCCCATGGCGGCAAGGCCGTCGATCAGCCGTTCCAGCAGGATCATGCGGTGGCCGCGGCCGATGACATAGGGGTGGAAGGTGTAGATCAGCATTCCCCATTGCTCGGTGCGGCGCATCCATTCGAAATCGGCGAGCCAGTTCTCCAGCACGCCGCTGATGTTGGACAGGCCGGGCAACACCTCGGTCTTGGCGCGGATGAATTCGAAATGCGGGTGATCGTCGAGCGACCAGGAGATCGGCATCTCCACCAGATCCGTCGTCTCGCCGAAGCGCATCGGCTGGTCGGCCACCACCACATCGCCGCGCCGCGCGAAATAGGGCGAGCAGTCATGGCCCATCATCGAGCTGTCGTAGCGGCAGCCATGCCGCAGGCAGAGATCGATCGTGCGGTCGCTGATGTCCCATGACGGCGAGCGGTAGCCGGCCGGGCCATGGCCGGTCAGCTTGCGGATGCTTTCCATGGCGCGGGCGAATTCCTCGGCCTCGCGCTCGGCCTCCAGCAAGGCAGGCGGCACATGGCTCCAGCCGTGATGGCCGATCTCATGCCCCGCGCGCACCACGCGCTCGCAGGCTTCGGGGTAGGTCTCGATGACGACGCCCGGCACATACCAGGAGGAGCGGATGCCCCGGCTGGCCAGCAGGTCCAGCACGCGGCCGGCGCCAATCACGCCGAATTCCCCGCGCGAGACCGGCGTGGGCGTGGTCATGCCGCGGGCGGCGAAGCCCGACCAGGTGTCGAAGTCGAAGGACAGGCAGGCGATGTGGCGGGGCATATGCGGAGCTCCTCGCCGGCGCCGTCTTCCGGTGCACGCCGGCATGCGTCAGACTTGGAAGTATGGCGCAGGCTCGCGCCATCCGCAACGCGCGTGGAGTGCCTGTCCGATGCGAAAGCCCCGCCTGCTGCTCGTCAATGCCTTCCAGCTCTCGGCCGGCTCCGGCTACACGCTGCGCCCGGCCACGGGCGACCGCGAGGCGCTGGTGATGGATTACGCCAATGTCGCGCCGCACCTGGCCGATCTGGATTGGGACGCGCATCCCGGCGCGCTGGCCACGCATGGCGACCACCCTGTGGAGACGCGCGAGGAATTCCTGATCGTCGGTGTCAACCGCATCCGCGTGGTGCGCGAGGCCTGCGAGAGCGGGCGGTGGGACGCCATTGCGCTGCTCGGCGGCGGCGATCCGGGCTTCGTCGAAAGCGTCGAGATCGGCCGGCGTTTCGGCGTGGCGGTCACCAGCTGCGCGCATGCGCAGATGCATCTGGCGACCATGCTCGGCCATCGCTTCGGCATCGTCGACATCTCGGAAGTGCACAATGTGCGCATGGCGGAGCTGGTAACGCAGTACCGCTTCGAGGAGCATTGCACCGGCATCCGCAATATCGACTTCCCGCTGCCGCGCCCGGCCAATGACGGCCGCCCGAGCATCGGTGAGGAACGCGCCAAGGCGCAGCGCGGCGAGGCCTCGGCCATGCTGGACGCGGCGGTGGCGGCGGCCGAGGTCGCGATCGTCGAGGATGGGGCCGAGAGCATCATACTGGGCTGCTCGGCGGCCTATTGGATGCGGCCCTTGCTGGCGGCGCGGCTGCACGATGCCGGGTGGGACGCGCCGGTGCTGGAGGGATTTTCCTGCGCCATCGAGATGGCGAAGCTGTTGTGCGGGATGCGCCAGCTGGCCAGCGGCATCGCCTTTCCCTCCGACCCGCCGCGTCGATCGCGGCGGTGGCGGCCGGTGTGACGGCCGGGCGAAGCAGGCTTCTGCCCGCAGCGGGCCGCACTGGCTGCTGCGGTCCGAGGCCGAGGCGAATCGCCTGTACGACGATCTGACGCTGAGCGACCGCACGGTGCTGCGCGCGCCCCAGGCGCTGGTGCAGGCCTTCCACGAGTTCTGCGGTGTGCTGGAGCGGCATGCGCCCGAGAACGGCGAGGCGCGGATGATGGTGGCGGGCAACGCCATGTTCCTCGCCCTACTCGATGCGATCGATGCGATCGATGCCGCGCCGCCGTCGCTCGACCCTGATGCGGCGACGACGCGCCGTACGGTGGAGCTGTTCCTGGCATGGGCCGCGACGGCGCTGGCGCCAAAGATGCGCGCGGTCACGTCCGTCAACGTGGTGGAAATATCGGTAGTGTCTGAGGTGGCCATTGGTCAGGCGGCCTTGGGTGGAAGTTGCAGGGTTTCGTTTTGACTAGCGCTTATATCAAATCCCGCTTATCAGAACCGATGCGCCCAATGCCGCATTCCAATCGACATGATGCGCCACGGCTGCTCGATCAGGCGGTTCCAGTAGTAGCAGCAGTGCCCGACGATATCCTCATGGTTGGTGAACACCCGGTTGGACAGCCAGTTGTCGCGCATGAACTGCCAGACGTTCTCCATCACGTTCAGCTCCGGGCACTTCTGCCACGAAGCGGAGGGACACCGACAAATCCAAGCCGGGTGCTTGCTAGGGGTCCACGGCAAGATGTCGAGTATGCGGCCCGATGGCCAGGTGCTGGTGAACCTCGGGCTGATCCACCGCGACAGCGAATGGATCCCCTATTGGTCCGGCTGGCTCGACTGGATGCGCGCCCGCGGCTGGCGCCGCTTCGGGCTCTACACCTGGGACCAGGGGCCTGGGCTTCCTGGCGACTGGAATGGCAGGCTCGCACCCGCCTTCGAGTTCGTCTTCCACTTCAACCGCCAGGCCCGCCAGGCGAACAAAATCGTCCCCTGCAAATGGGCCGGGACGCCGAACAAGGGCAGCGGCCTGCGCGCGGCGGATGGCACCATCTCAGAATACCAGCACGCTGGCCTGCCGGTGCAGGACTTCCGGATCTGGCAGGAGGCGGGCGGCAAATGGTCCAGCACCATCATCTGGGCGAAGAACACCTTCGCCCTCGGTCGCGCCGACTACCACCAGCAGTTCGAGGCAATGCTCTACGGCTGGAAGGCCGGTGCGCAGCACTACTGGTGCGGCGCGCGCGACCAGGGGAATGTCTGGCACTTCGACAAGCCGGCGCGGAATGACCTGCATCCCACCATGAAGCCGGTGGCGCTGGTGGAGCGTGCCATCCGCAACAGCAGCAAGCCACGTGACACGGTGCTGGACTGCTTCGGTGGCTCCGGCACCACCATGATCGCGGCGGAGCGCACGGGGCGCCGCGCCGTGCTGCTGGAGATCGATCCGGCCTATGCCGATGTCATCGTGCGGCGGTGGCAGGAAACGACCGGCGAAGCCGCCGTGCTGGAGGGCGATGATCGCATCTTCGCCGATGTCGCTGCGCTGCGAGCCAGGGAGACCAACTCGGCCATCGGTAACACCTAA
>JAPLOK010000505.1 GCA_026400775.1 Alphaproteobacteria bacterium
GATCCACGAAATCGGGCATCATTTCGGGCTGTCGGATGACGATATCGAGCGGCTGGAAAACGGGTGATTGACCCAAGCGCATAGGATTGCCTACTGTATACAATCCGTAAAACCCAGGAGCCCCCATGGCCGCATTGCTGAACCAGGACGAATTCCGCACCGCGCTGGAAAACGCCATCAAGGGCAAGGCCGCCACCGGCTCGCCCTTCTCCAAGGCATGGGCGGACGGAACACTCACGCGCGCTCAAATGGCCCGCTGGGCGGAGAACCACTACAAATATGTCGGCCCCTTCGCGGATTATCTCGGCCTGATCTATGGCCGCATGTCCAACAAGTTCATGGAAGCCAAGGATTTCCTGCTGGCCAACATGTATGAGGAGGAGATCGGCGGCGATCGTCACACCGATCTGCTGATCCGCTTCGCCGAAGCCTGCGGCACCACCCGCGAACGCGTGCTGGATGACGACACCTGCAACGCCACGACGCGCGCGCTGCAAGCCTGGTGCTACGCCGTGGCGATGCGCGAGGACCCGATCGTGGCGGTGGCAGCCCTGGTGGTCGGCCTCGAATCGCAGGTGCCCAGCATCTACCGCAAGCAGACGCCCACGCTGCGCGACAAGTACGGCTTCAGCGACCATGAGGTGGAGTTCTTCGACCTGCACATCGTGTCCGACGAAATCCACGGCGAGCGCGGCTACCAGATCGTGCTCGAACACGCGAACACACCGGAGATGCAGCGCCGCTGCATCCGCATCTGCGAGATCGCGGCCGAGATGCGCCTGCTCTACACCAACGCGCTGTACCGCGATTATGTGGAGCCGGAGCTGGCGGCGGTGCCGCGCGCGGCGTGAAGGTTTCTGTCGTCACCGGCGGCACGACACACAGCGCCGAAGTGCCGGATGGCGCCAATCTTGTCGTGCTGACCGGGGTGCGGAAGTTCCCGCACCCGCACCTGAAGTTCAAATGCGGCATGGGCAAATGCGGCACCTGCGCCAGCCGCGTGCTGGAGGGCGGCGAACACCTGCCCGCACCCAGCGCGAAGGAGGCCGAACGCCTCGGCCCGCGCATCGCCGAGGGCTGGCGCCTGATGTGCCAGCTCTGGCCGCAGCACGACATCACCATCAGCCAGGAATGACGCCATGGCCTTCGTGATTTTGACCAGCAAGCCCGGACAGTTCCGCACCGAAGCCGGGCCTGGCCTGGTGCCGGTGGAACGCTGGGACTACCTGTTCTGCGGCCGCAAGCGCGCGGGCTTCACGATCGCCGAGCTGACCACGCCGAGCCGCGTGCGCATCATCGATGAAGCGGGCCCGGTGAACCTGGTACCGACCAAGTTTCTGGAAGCCTTCGACACGCTGGAAGAAGCGCGCGCCGAACTGCGCACGCTGACGCATTACGCCAGCCTGCCTGCGGAGTTGCGCCCCGCGTGAAGGCCCGCATCACCTTCGCCAACACCGGCATCATCGCGGAAGCCGAGCCGCCCGCCAGCCTGCTGCGCGCGGCCATCCGCGAGAAGGCCGGCCTGCCCTGGAAATGCGGCGGCGGGTTGTGCGGCACCTGCCGCTGTTACATCGAAGCTGGGCGCGAAAATCTGGATGCGGTCAAGCCGAAGGAACGCAAGCACCTGACCGAAACTGAACTTGCCGAAGGCTGGCGCATGGCTTGCCAGACCTTCGCCAAGGGCGATGTCACGCTCTCCTGGAAGGCTACTTCTTGATATCGGCCGCCACGGTCACCGCATGGCCAGGCAGTAGCGCCGCCAGTGCCGCCAGCGCGGCCACGCCGCATTCCGTGTCCTGCTCGCCATTGCCGCCGGACAGCCCCACGCCGCCCACCACCTGGCCATCCACCACCACCGGAAAGCCGCCGACGAACACCGCGAAGCGGCCTTCGAAACTGTGCTGGATGCCGAAGGCCTCGTTGCCCGGCAGCGCCGGCCCGCCGGGCGGCGTGTTGAACAGATGCGTGCTGCGCCGGTGCCCCGCCGCGGTGAACGCCTTGTTCCAGGCGATCTGCGGGCCGGTGACGCGCGCGCCATCCATGCGTTCCAGCGCCAGCGGGAAGCCGCCTTCGTCGGTCACGCAGCAGGTCTGGGGCACGCCCAGCTCGGCGGCCTTTGCCAATGCCGCCGCGACCATCGCGCGTGCCTCGGCCAGTTCAAGTTTCCATGCGCTTTTCATGCGACCTGCCGTATCATATTCCCATGGGCGAGACTGACACACCGCTGGGCAACGCGCATCTGCCCCTGCGGGACATCGTGCGCGAGCAGCTGCAACGCGAGATCCTGGCCGGCGTGCTGAAGCCAGGCGACCGCCTGGTGGAGGAGGAGCTCGGCCGGCGCTACGCCGTCTCGCGCTCGCAGATCCGGGAGGCGATTCGCACACTGGCCAGTGAAGGGCTGGTGGAAGTATCGGCGCGGCGCGGCGCGATCGTCGCCGGCATCACGCCCGAGGAAGCGCGCGAATTCGTCGAGGTGCGCGCGCTGCTCGAGGGCTACAACGCA
>JAPLOK010000323.1 GCA_026400775.1 Alphaproteobacteria bacterium
GCCGCCTCAAACGCAATGGGGTGCGCGCGCTGGAAGGTCGGCGCGAAATCCAGGATGGCGGCCTGCTTCTGGATCGCTTCCGTGATCTCGGTGCGGCCATGGCCGGCATTGCAGCACCATAGGCCCGCGGTACCGTCCAGTACTTCGCGACCCTCGGGCGTGTAGTAGAGCATGCCCTTGGCGCGCGCGAGCATGCGCGGCTTGTCCTTGAAATACTTGTTGTCCGAATAAGGCATCCAGAACGCGTCGAGGTTGTTCGGGCGGGGGATGGACATCTCGTTCATGGGCGCGGCTCCTGAAGCGGAGCGAGAAAAGCCCAAGCGGGGCGGTGGCGCAACGGGCGGGGGGCGCGATATGCTGCGCTGCATGAAGGTCGAATCGCCCGAGTTCAAGCAACGCGCCCGTGACGCCCTGGCCGATGTCGGGCTGCAGAAGGCGCTGGGCAATTTCAAACAGGGCTTCCCGGCCAGGCGCGCCGCCGCGGTGGCGGGCCTGCCGGAATTCGAACGCCTGCGCGATGTCGGCCGCGACATTAAGAACCACACGCTGGCGCATCTGGATTTCTACCTGGAGACCTTCGCGCGCAACGTCGAACGCGCCGGCGGCAAGGTTCACTGGTGTTCCACCGCCGATGACGCGCGCGCCACCGTGCTGGAGATATGCCGCCGCGCGAATGCCCGCACCGTCACCAAGGGCAAGTCGATGATCAGCGAGGAGCTGGGCATCAACGCGCATCTCGAAGCGCATGGCATGGAGCCGGTGGAGACCGACCTCGGCGAGTATATCCTGCAACTGCGCGACGAACCGCCGAGCCATATCATCGCACCCGCCTTCCATTTGAACCGTGAGGATTGGGAAGCCAGTTTTCGGCATTCCCACACCGAACTCCCGGCCGATCGGGAATTTGGCGAAAGGCGGGACATCCTGGCCGAAGCCCGCGCCCGCCTGCGCGCGAAATTTCTCGCCGCCGATGTTGGCATCACCGGGGCGAATTTCCTGATCGCAGAGACCGGCTCCAGCGTGATCGTCACCAACGAGGGCAATGGCGACCTGACGCAGACCCTGCCGCGCGTGCATATCGCACTGGCGAGCATCGAGAAGGTGGTGCCCACACTCGAAGACGCCTGCACCCTCCTGCGCCTGCTGGCGCGCAGCGCCACCGGCCAGGACATGTCTGTCTACACCACCTTCTCCACAGGCGGCCGCCGCGCGGGCGACCTGGACGGGCCGGAGGAATACCACGTGGTGCTGGTCGATAATGGCCGCAGCGCCATGATGGGCACCGAGTTCCAGGAGATGCTCCGCTGCATCCGCTGCGCCGCCTGCATGAACCACTGCCCGGTCTATGGCGCCGTCGGCGGGCACAGCTATGGCTGGGTCTATCCCGGCCCGATGGGCAGCGTGCTGACACCCACTCTGGTCGGCGTGGACAAGGCCGGGCACCTGCCCAATGCCAGCACCTTCTGTGGCCGGTGCGAGAGCGTCTGCCCGGTGAAGATCCCGCTGCCCAAGATGATGCGCCATTGGCGCGAGCGCGAATTCGAACGCCATCTCTCGCCGCCGGTGGCGCGACAGGCGCTGGGGCTCTGGGCCTGGTTCGCCAAGCGGCCACAGATGTA
>JAPLOK010000310.1 GCA_026400775.1 Alphaproteobacteria bacterium
TCGCCTTCATTGGCCTGGGCAATATGGGCCTGCCCATGGCGCGCAACCTGGCGCGCGCAGGGCATCACGTGGTGGGCTTCGACCTGAACGAGGCCGCGCGCACCGCCTTCGGCCAATGCGCCGCCAGCGCGGCCGAAGCCGCGGCCGGCGCCGATGCTGTCATCACCATGCTGCCCGCGGGCGAGCATGTGCGCAGCGCCTGGCAGGGCCTGGCACAGGCCGCGCCGCATGCGCTGAAGATCGACTGTTCCACCATCGACGTGACCACCGCGCAGGCGCTGGCTGCGCAGTACCCGGGCATGCTGGATGCACCGGTCTCCGGCGGCGTGATGGGCGCCGAGAACGCGACGCTGACCTTCATGGCCGGCGGCGATGCCGAAAGCTTCGCGCAAGCCAAGCCGCTGTTGGAATCGATGGGCCGCAACATCATCCATTGCGGCGGCGCCGGCGCGGGCCAGGCGGCCAAGGCATGCAACAACATGCTGCTGGCGATCAGCATGGTCGGCACCTGCGAGGCGTTCATCCTGGCGGAAAAGCTGGGCCTGTCGCACCAGGCGCTGTTCGAGGTGGCGAGCCGTTCGTCAGGCCAGTGCTGGTCGCTGACCACCTACTGCCCAGTGCCAGGGCCGGTGCCCGGCAGCCCTGCCAACCGCGAATACCGGCCAGGCTTCGCCACCGCACTGATGATCAAGGATCTGGGCCTGTCGCAACAGGCCGCTGATGATTTCGGCGCGGCCACGCCAATGGGCGCCCGCGCGCTGGAACTCTATGAGAATTTCGCGGCTGATGGCGGTGCCAGCTTCGACTTCTCCGCCATCATCACCATGCTGCGCGGGATGGGACGGTAAAGCCCCCGGGGTTCAGCCCCGCTCCACGCACATCGCCACACCCATGCCGCCGCCGATGCACAGCGTGGCCAGGCCGCGCTTGGCGCCACGGCGCTGCATCTCGAACAACAGCGTCGTCAGCACCCGCGCGCCCGAGGCACCCACCGGGTGACCCAGCGCGATCGCGCCGCCATTCACATTGACCTTGGACGTATCCCAGCCGAGATCCTTGTTCACCGCGATCGCCTGCGCGGCAAACGCCTCATTCGCCTCGATCAGGTCCAGGTCATCGATGGTCCAGCCGGCCTTCTTCAGTGCCTTGCGGCTGGCCGGGATGGGGCCGGTGCCCATGATCGCCGGGTCCACGCCCGCCGTCGCCCAGGAGACGATCCGCGCCAGCGGCGTAATGCCGCGCTTCTTCGCTTCCTCGGCGCTCATCACCACCAGCGCGGCCGCGCCATCATTGATGCCGGATGCATTGCCGGCGGTGACCGTGCCTTCCTTGTTGAAGGCCGGGCGCAGCTTGGCCAGCACATCTGCGGTGGTGTCGGGCTTGGGGTATTCATCGTCGGAGATCACGGTGTCGCCCTTGCGGCCCTTCACGGTGACCGGCGCAATCTCATCCTTGAAGCGGCCGGCGGCCATGGCCTCGCCCGCCTTGCGCTGCGAGCCGGCAGCGAATTCATCCTGTTCCTGCCGCGTGATCTGGTATTTCTGCGCGACATTCTCGGCCGTATTGCCCATGTGGTAGCCGTTGAAGGCGTCCATCAGGCCGTCCTTCAGCATCGTGTCGATCAGCTCCAGGCCGCCCATCTTCTGGCCCGCGCGCAGGTTCGCGCAATGCGGCGCCTGGGTCATGCTTTCCTGGCCACCCGCCACGACAATCGTCGCATCGCCCGAAGCCACCTGCTGCGCCGCCAAAGCCACCGCGCGCAGGCCCGAACCGCAAAGCTGGTTGATGCCAAAAGCCGTCGCCTCGTTCGGAATGCCAGCATGGATGGCAGCCTGGCGCGCCGGGTTCTGGCCCGCGCCGCCGGCCAGGATCTGGCCCATGATGACCTCGTCCACCTCTTCGGCCTTCACACCCGCGCGGGTCAGCGCGGCTTGAATCGCGACCTGGCCCAGCATGTGCGCAGGCAGGCTGGCGAAGGCGCCGTTGAACGAGCCCACCGGCGTGCGCGCGGCGGATGCGATGACGATCTCGGTAATGGTGATGGCCTTATTTCCCTTGTTGCGGCGGAATGTCGCGCAGGCGGGGGCGCAGTGCAACTGGCACTCACACTGAGTTCAGCCAACCCGCCAAGGGCCGCCACAACGCCGCTTCCGCGCCCTCGCCGGCCACCATCCCGATATGCCCCGCTGGCGCTTCGTGCAGCACAGCACCCGGCATCACCGCCAAGGCGCGCGCGCAGGCCGGCGGCACTATGCGGTCGCGCCTGGGCACCGCGATGAAAGCAGGCCCCGCCCAGGCCTCCGGCCGCACCGGCAGGCCCGCCACATGCCATTCGCCGCGCGCCGGATCATTGCGGCCATACCAGCCCGCCAGCGTCTCGCGCGCTACGGGCGCGGGCAGCGGCACGCCGTCATTCAGCCAATCCTCCAGCACCACGAAGCGCCGCGCGCGCGCGCTGTCCTGGCGCAGCCTTCCGAAGGCGCGGAATTTCTCGGCAATGGCAAACGGATCCAGCGCCGCGAACAGCATCTGCAAGGCATCGACCGACAGCGCGCCCTGTGCCTCCAGCATCGGCTCGAAGCCGGGCAGCAGCGCGGCCAGGCCCTGCGCGCGGCGCGCGTCTTCGGCGTGGAAATCCCAAGGCGTGGCCAGCAGCGCCAGGCCGCGCACCTTCTCCGGCCGGCGCAGCGCCGCGGCCAGCGCCAGCAACCCGCCCATGCAATAGCCCGCCAGCGCCACGCGCCCGGGCACCGCCGCCAGCGCGCGCTCCAGCCGCCCGGCCACTACATCCGTCAGCGTGAAGCGCCGCTCGGCGGCACCTGGCCAGCCCCAATCCAGCAGCAAGGGCCGCACACCCTGCGTCGCCAGCCAGCGCAGCATGGACGCACCCTCGTCCAGATCCAGCACATGGGCGCGGTTCACCAAGCTCGGTACGAACAGCACGGGCCGGCCGCGCGGGGCGAAGCTCAGCAACCGTGCCGGGCCTTCGCGCCAGATCACTGGCGGCTCCTCCAGCCGTCGCGCATGCGGGTGGCGGCGATAGGCAGCGATGCCGGCGATCAGCGCGCGGTCCTGTTCCAGCAGGCGGCGCCAGACGGCTGCCGAAAACGCCTCAGGGCTGGCGCCGAGGGCGGCGGCCGCGTTTCGGATCCGCGCCGCTTCGTGGCGCCCCTGCTGCGAGATCGGCCAGGCGGCGCTCCAGTTCGGTGATGCGGGCGCGGAGGTCATCGCCGCCATCGCGCGCATCGCGCTGCCCATCAGGTGCAGTGCCAGCGGGCGCGGGCCGCGGCGGAGCATCGGCTGCGTCATGGCGCGGCCAGCGCAGCGGGTAGACCCGCCCTTGGGCGCGCCAGAAAGCGGCGGCCAGCGCGACGGAGGCCGCCCAAGCCTCGGCCAGCTCCGGGTCGGCCGCCATGGCGGCAAGTTCGCTCTGCCAGAGGGTGATCCAATCCTCGGCCAGTTGCGACAGGTCGGGCGGGTCCTGCATCCATTCCCATGGTTCTTTGCGCGCCCGTTCATACAGCACAAAGACGGGGCATGACACGGGTGCAGTGCAACGTGCTAGGGTTTCAGCCAATCAAGGCGAGGATGAGGCGTATGGCACAACCCAAGCACGCGACGGAAACCACCGCAGACGACGCCGTGGCACAACCCGTCGTGGTCAAGAAATACGCCAACCGGCGCCTCTACAACACGGAGAGCAGCAGCTACGTCACGCTCGAAGATCTCGCGCAGATGATCCGCAATGGCCGCGACTTCGTTGTCTATGACGCGA
>JAPLOK010000452.1 GCA_026400775.1 Alphaproteobacteria bacterium
GGCGCGCTGCGCGCCATCGCGCAGACCGATGAGGTGCAGGTCGCCTTCCAGCCTGGCCCCGCCGGCCTGTCTGGCAAGCGCGCGCGACTGCCTTTGCCATCCCGCTCCCTGCCGCCGGCCGAAATGGCGCGCCTGCGCGGTGCCGCCGATGCCCTGGCGCTGAAGCTGCGCCACCACAATGAAGCCACCCACGCCGCGCGCATGCCCAGCCGCAAGGAAGCGCGCGAGGTCTATGACGCGCTGGAAGATGTGCGCGTGCAGCATATCGGCGCCGAGCACATGGCCGGCGTGCGCCACAACCTGAACATCCGCCTGAATGACGAGTGCGAGGCCGAAGGCTTCGACCGCATGACGCGCAAGGACCAGCTGCCGCTGCCCGCCGCACTCTCCCTGCTGCTGCGCGAACGTGTGACCGGCGAGGCACCGCCGCCCGCCGCCACGCGCGTCCTGGAGATGTGGCGCGGCGCGCTGGACGAGAAGGCCGAGGCCGCGATGGCCGAACTGACCGCCGCCACCGAAGACCAGGACTCCTTCGCCCGCGCCGCCCGCAAGCTGCTGACCGCGCTGGATCTGGCCGAGGCGGAGTTGGATTCCGAAGCCAATCAGGATGACGAGGGCGAGGAAGGCGGCGACGACCAGTCGCAGGAAGACCAGGCCTCTCCTGGTGAGGCGCAGGCCCAGGAACAGGAAGCCATGTCCGGCGCCGAGCCGGAAACCGCCGAGGGCGAGGCCAGCGACGACATGGCCGAGGATTCCGAGGAAGAAGGGGCCGCCGCCGAGGGCGACGAAAAGCCCGGCGGCCCGCAGCAGCGCCGCGAGATTCCGCAGGTCGATGACGGCAGCCGCTACCGCGCCTTCACCACGAATTTCGATGAGGTGATCGAGGCGGATGAGCTGTGTGACGCCGATGAACTGACCCGCCTGCGCCAACAGCTGGACCAGCAGTTGCAGCACCTGCAAGGCGTGGTCTCCAAGCTCGCCAACCGGCTGCAACGGCGGCTGATGGCGCAGCAGCAGCGGTCCTGGGAATTCGACCTGGAGGAAGGTCTGCTGGATGTGGCGCGCCTGGCGCGCGTTGTGTCCAACCCCATGCAGTCGCTGTCCTACAAGCGCGAGAAGGAAGCGAATTTCCGCGACACCGTGGTGACGCTGCTGATCGACAATTCGGGCTCCATGCGCGGCCGCCCGATCACGGTCGCGGCCATGTGCGCCGATATCCTGGCGCGCACGCTGGAACGCTGCTCGGTGAAGGTGGAGATCCTGGGCTTCACCACCCGCGCCTGGAAGGGCGGCCAGTCGCGCGAACGCTGGGTGCAGGAGGGCAAGCCGCGCAATCCCGGCCGCCTGAACGATCTGCGCCACGTGATCTACAAGGCCGCCGACCAGCCGATGCGCCGCGCGCGCAAGAATATCGGGCTGATGCTGCGCGAGGGCTTGCTGAAGGAAAATATCGACGGCGAGGCGCTGCAATGGGCCTATAAGCGCCTGCTGGGCCGCAGCGAAAACCGCCGCATCCTGATGGTGATTTCCGATGGCGCGCCGGTCGATGACAGCACGCTGAGCGTGAACCCTGGCAACTACCTGGAACGGCATCTGCGCGAGATGATCCGCGACATCGAAGGCCGCGGGATGGTGGAGCTGATCGCCATCGGCATCGGCCATGACGTGACGCGCTACTACCGCCGCGCCGTGACCATCGTCGATGCTGAGGAACTGGGCGGCACGATGATGGCCAAGCTCGCCGAGCTGTTCGACGAGGACGCCGCCGAGGCATGGCAACGCGCGGCCGCTGAACGCGCCCCCGCCATTATCTGATGCGCCGGCGCGCGCTGCTGGGCGCGCTGCCCTTCGCCGCAGCGGCTCAGGAGCCGCTGGCCACGCCCTTCGACCTGCCCGCGCGCAATGACGCGCTGCGCCCCCTTGGAGGGCTGGAACTGCACCGCCGGGCCATCGGCTTCGGCGGCTTCTCCGGCCTGTATCTGGCGCCGGACCTGGCGCTGACCGTCATCAGCGATCGCGGCGCCTGGTTCACCGCGCCGCTGCTGATGCAGGGTGAGAAGCCTATCGGCCTCGGCACCCTGCGCCAGGGCCTGCTGCGGGACGCGCAGGGCGTGCCGCTGCGCCGTGGGCACCTGGCCGATGCCGAAGCCTTGGTCCGCCGCCCCGATGGCAGCTGGCTCGTCGCCTTCGAGGGGCTGCACCGCATCCGCGCCTATCGCGATCTCGACGCGCCAGCCGCCGCCTTCGACGCACCGCCCGGCCTGGAGAATGCCCCCAGCAATGGTGGCTTGGAATCCCTGGCCCTGCTGGCCGATGGCCGCCTGCTGGCGATTACCGAACGCATGGGCGAGAGTGGCAGCGTCCAGGCCTGGACCGGCGGCCCCGGCGCCTGGGTGCCACGCTTCTACCGCACCACGCCCGGCTTCGCGCCGACCGACGCCACAGGCCTGCCCGATGGTGGCGCGCTGGTGCTGGAGCGGCGGTTTTCCCTGCTGGAAGGCGGCTTCAACTGCCGCCTGGTGCATGTGCCGCGCGCCGCCCTGGCTGGCGGCGGCGAGATCACCGGCGCCCCCATGCTGAACCTTCCGCCGGATGCACCGGCGGAGAATTGGGAAGGTGTCGCGGTGCTGCCGCGTGGCCGCGAATGGTGGATCGCGCTGATCAGCGACGATAATGAGAACCTGCTGCAGCGCAGCGTGTTCGCGCTCTATGCCTGGGCGGTGGCGTAGAGGCGCTCGGCCGGCAAGGTGAGCCAGGCGCGGGTGCCGATGCCGGGCGCGCTTTCCAGCACCAGGTCACCGCCATGGGCGCGCAGCAGGGACCGCGCCAGGCCCAGGCCAAAGCCCACCCCGCGCGTGGCATCCGACGGGGCCGTGGCGGCCATGTCGGGCAATGCCTGGCCCGCGCCATCATCTTCGATGATGATGGCGGCGACATCGCCGAGCAGGATGAAGCGCAACGCCAAGCCTTCGCCTGGCGCGGCGAGGCGGGCCGCACGTGCCAGAACCTGCGCCACCGCGCCGCGCAGCGCGCGCGCGTCGGCACGCAGCGTGACGGCAAGCACCGAGGGATCGACGCGGCAGGGTGGCAGGGCGTTGCCCAACTGGCCCCGAGCCACGGCCAGGGATTGCTCCAGCAGGGGGGCGAGCGGTGTTGGCGCATCGACCAACCGCCTTGGGTGTTCAGGGCCCGCCAACGCGGCGTGCAGATGGTCCGACACATCCAGGCATTGCAGGGCCAGGCTGTTCAGCCCGGCGCGATCCGGCGGGTCGGCCAGGGCCAGGCGACGCAGCGCCAGGCCGATGGCCTGGGTCTCCCCGGCGGCCTGGCTGAAGGCGCGCTCGGCCTGGTTGGGCCGCAGCACGGGGGCGCGAAAACTGCGCCCGAGCAGCACCCCGGCCAGCGCGGCCAGAATGATGAACAACGCGTTGAGCCAAGGGTCGGGCATCCACGCAGCTTAGGGGCCTGCGGTGAATGCCCGGTTAACGTCAGGTCTCGAGCATTTTGCGCAGCAGCGTCACGTCCTCGGCCAGCATGCGGTCCTCGGCCATCAGTTCGGTGATGCGGCTGACGGCATGCATGACGGTCGTATGGTCACGATTGCCGAAACGGCGGCCAATTTCCGGGAGGGACCGGCTGGTCAGCTGCTTGGCCAAGTACATCGCCACCTGCCGCGGCCGCGCCACGTTGCGCGCGCGGCGGGCACTGAACATGTCGGTCATGCGGATGGAGTAATGCTCCGCCACGCGGCGCTGGATATCCTCGATGCTGATGCGCTTTTCGTGGGTGCGCAGCAGGTCGGACAGGACTTCCGGCACGGTGTCCAGCGTCAGCGGGCGGCCAAAGATCTTGGCATGCGCGACGAGCCGGTTCAGCGCCCCCTCCAGGTCGCGGATGTTGGAGGCGATCTTGTGCGCCAGCA
>JAPLOK010000209.1 GCA_026400775.1 Alphaproteobacteria bacterium
CATCGCGGGTTTCCTGCGCAGCGAATTGGAACTGCCCGAGGCGGTGATCAAGCTGCTCTCGATCATCCTGCTGTTTTCCATCGGCATCACCGGCGGGCGCGAGATCGCGCAGGTGAAGTTCTCCGACATTGCCGGCACGCTCACGGCCACGCTGGTGCTGACCTTCGCCATCCCGGTGGTGTGCTTCCTGGTGCTGCGGCGCGTGGGCCGGTTCGACGCGGCCAATGCCGGGGCGTTGGCGGCGCATTACGGCTCGGTCTCGACCGCGACCTTTTTCGCCTCGGTGGCGTTTGCGCGGGCGATGAACACGCCATCGGAGGGCTTCATCACCGCCCTCGTCGCCATGATGGAATTTGCGGTGATCTTCTCCATTGCCATGGCGCGCTGGTCCATGGGCAAGGCGAGCGGGAATTTCCGCATGCTGAACCTGTTCATGGACACGCTGCGCGGCCGGGGCATCCTGCTGCTGACCGGCGGCATGGTGATCGGCGCGCTGGCGACCGACACGCAATACAGCCAGATCCAGCCCTTCTGGGAGGGGATGTTCCGCGGCTTCCTGATGCTGTTCCTGCTGGAGATGGGCATGACGGCGGCGCGGCAGATCCGCGGCTTTGCGCAGGTGGGGCCGTTCATGCTGGGCTTTGGCACCATCATGCCGGTGATCTTCGGCATGACCGGCGTGACGGTGGGCTACCTGACCGGCCTGTCGCTGGGCGGCGCCTTCGTGCTGGGGGCCATCTGCGCCTCGGCCAGCTTTATTGATGCGCCGGCGGCCTGCCGGGCGGCGCTGCCGGAGGCCAATCCTGGCATCTACCTGACGTCATCGCTCGGCATCACCCTGCCTTTCAACCTGTTGATCGGCATCCCGCTGTATTATGAATTCGCCAAGCTGTTGTATGGGATGTGACATGAGCGAAACCGTGATACTCGAAACCCGCGAAAGCAAGCGGTCCTATGGTTTTTTCGGGATTCTCTTTGCGATTCTGCTGCTGGGCCTGCCCTTCCTGGGCCGGCAGCGCATCAAGGTCACGAATGAGCGCATCACCATCGAGGCCGGCTTCTGGAACAAGGTGCGCGATGATGTGGAGATCTTCCGAATCCGCGACGTGGTGGTGAAGCAGTCGATCTGGAACCGCATGTTCGGCATCGGCGATGTGGTGGTGAAATCCACCGAAGGCCGCACCGAGGAGACACATGTTCTGAAGGGCGTGCCCGAGCCGGTGACGGTCTCCGAGAAGATCCGCAATGCCTGGAACGACGTGGCCCGCCCACGCGGCCCCGCCGCCACGCTGGATTGATGGCCCGCCACCCCGACAGCGCCGTGCAGCCCACGCGTGAGGGCGACCCGAGGGAAGGGCTGGAGAGCTTCCCGCGCGCCGATCTCTCGGTGCTGGAGGCGGCCCAGCCCAAGCTGATCGATGCCTCGCTGCGCGGGCCGGTGGTGCTGACCAGGCATGGGCGGGATGCGTTTGTGATCCTGCCGGTGGATCAGTTCCAGCGGTTGGCGTTGTTGGCGGAGGCGCGCAGGCTGCCGGGGCCGAAGGTCATCGACGAGGGCTAGAGCAGCGTCTGATCGGGTTGAACCGCTGTGCTGTTCGGCCGATCGGACATAAGCTGCTCCAGCAGCTACGCTTCTCGAGCACGGTCTTCCGACCAGCGTGATCCAAGCTGGTCGGAACGTGCTCTAGACGGGCGCAATCCCCAACGCCGCATCCGCCGCGTCACAACAGGCGCTCAACGCCGCCTCCACCGCGGCCTGCCCGGCCTCCACATCATCCCGCGCCACATGCACCGGCGCGCCCACCACCACCACGCCACGCCCGAAGGGCAGCGGCAGCATCATCCGGTCCCATGATTTCAGCCGGATATGCCGCGTGGTCGCCGCCGCCCCCGGCACCACCGGCATGCCCGCGGCCGCGGCCAGCGCCGCCGTGCCAGGTGCCGCGACACGGCGCGGCCCGCGCGGGCCATCGGGCGTGATCGCCACCACATCCCCCGCGCGCAACAGCCGCAGCATGGCCAGCATGCCTGCCGCCCCGCCGCGCGACGAACTGCCATGCACCACCGCCAGGTCGAAATGCGCGATCACATCGCCGATCAGCCGTCCATCCTGGTGCTGCGAGACGAGCACATGCGCCCGCCGCCCCGCCAATTCCGGCACGCGTTGCTTGGCGAAGCGCCACATCATCGGCATCAGCGGCAGGCGTTCATGCCAGAAGCAATGCACCACCGAGCTGCCGCTGACAGCCAGAGGCGCCATGTGCTCCTCGCCGATCAGGCGCCAGCGCGTGGTGGCATAGACCAGCGCCAGATACCGCCCCAGCAGCCAGGCGCCGAGACGCAGCGTTTCCGGCCGGCGGAGCAGACGCTTGAGCATCGCGCCCGGGCTTATCCGCCGACCGGCAGATGCACCAGCCCCGCGCGGAAGGCCGCGGCACAGGCCGGCCAGGAATAGCCCTCCGCATGGGCGCGGGCGGCATCACGCGAACAGGCCAGCGCGGCCAGGCAGGCGGCGCGCAGATCGGTGTCCAGCACGCCCGCGCGCGGGTCGGTCACCACATCGATCGGGCCTTGCACGGGGAAGGCCGCGACCGGCGTGCCGCAGGCCATCGCCTCCAGCAACACCAACCCGAAGGTGTCGGTGCGTGAGGGGAAGACAAAGACATCGGCCGCGCGATAGGCGCGCGCCAGCTCCTCGCCGATGCGCCAGCCGGCGAAATGCGCGGCGGGGAAGCGGCGTTGCAGCTCCGCGCGCTGCGGCCCGTCGCCCACCACAACCTTGCTGCCGGGCAGGTCGAGGCTCAGAAAGGCCTCGATGTTCTTCTCCACCGCGACGCGCCCGGCATAGAGAAAGATCGGCCGCGGCAGATCGGCGAAATCATCGGCCTGCCCGGGGCGGAACAGCGCCAGATCGACGCCGCGCGTCCAGGGCCGCACATGGGTGAAGCCGCGCCCGCGCAGCTCCTCCTGCAAGGTGGCGGTCGCGGCGAAGGTGCCGGCGCCGGCATTGTGGAAGCGGCGCAGCACCGCCCAGGCCAGCCGCGGTGGCAGGCGGGTGCGGGCCTGGAGATATTCGGGAAAACGGGTGTGGAAGCTCGTGGTGAAGGGCCAGCCGCGCCGGATGCACAGCCGCCGCATCGCCCAGCCCAGCGGGCCCTCGGTGGCGATGTCGATCGCGGTGGGGCCGAAGGCATCGACCATCTTGGCCAGGCGCAGACGCGGCAGCAGCGCCAGGCGGATTTCCGGGTAGCTCGGCATGGGCATGGTGGGGAAACGGTCGGGGCCGATCACCTCCACCACATCGCCACCGGCGCGCAGTTCATCGGCCACGGCCGCCAGCGTGCGCACCACGCCATTGACCTGCGGCGTCCAGGCATCGCTGACCATCAAAAGGCGCATGGGCGCGGCCGCGGTGGCGGGGCGCTCCAGCAGATCTGTTTCGCTCACGCCGGGACCGGCTCTGCCGTCGTGCCACGCCACATGGACAGGCGGTTTTCGGCGGCCCAGTCGATCAGGCGGAAGCGGCCATCGGCTTCCTCGACCAGCGCGGTGCAGCTTTCCACCCAGTCGCCATCATTCATGTACATTACGCCCTGCACCTCGCGCATTTCGGCATGGTGGATATGGCCGCAAATCACGCCGTCCAGGCCCTGGCGGCGCGCCTCATTCGCAAGCGCCGTCTCGAAGCGGTCGATCGCCTTCACCGCCCCCTTCACCTGGCGCTTCAGCCAGGCGGAGAGCGACCAATAGGGGTAGCCGAGCTTGATGCGGACGGCGTTGAACCAGCGGTTGACGACCAGCGCCGCGCGATAGGCCCAGTCCCCCATGTGGGAGAGGAACTTCGCGTAGCGGATCACGCCGTCGAATTCATCGCCATGCATGACCAGGTAGCGCCTGCCATCGGCCGCCTTATGCACCGCGTCGCGCTTGATCGTCACGCCCGCGATCTGCACACCTACCCATTGGCGGACCATCTCGTCATGATTGCCGGGAATGTAGGTGACGCGCGTGCCGCGTTCGGCCTTGTCCAGGATCAGGCGCAGCACCTCGTCGAATTCATCGGTCCAATACCAGGATTTGCGCAAGCGCCAGCCATCGACGATGTCGCCCACGAGATAAAGTTGCTCGCATTCGGTGCGCTTGAGGAAGTCGATCAGGAAATCGGCGCGACATCCACGCGTACCCAGATGCAGGTCGGAGATGAAGACACTCCGGTGGAATGTGGGTGCCTGCCCCTGCTGCATCGCCCCGAATCTCCGACTTGTTCAATGGGCAATAGACGGGGCAATGTCATCGCGCAATAAGCTTGCGCGCCAGTCATGTGGGTGTCAGTGGCTCGTTACGCGGCGCACCGAGCTTGTCGCGCAAAGGTATTCCACGCAACCGAAGCGCTGCTACAGGGCAGTTGGGCATTGCGGCCAGGGCTATGCCTCGTCGGGCAGATGCACCAGCCCCGCGCGGAATGCGGCCGCGCAGGCGGGCCAGGAATAGCGCTCCGCATGGGCGCGGGCGGCATCACGCGAGCAGGCCAGCGCGGCCAGGCAGGCGGCGCGCAGATCGGTGTCCAGCACGCCCGCGCGCGGGTCGGTCACCACATCGATCGGGCCTTGCACGGGGAAGGCCGCGACCGGGGTGCCGCAGGCCATTGCCTCCAGCAGCACAAGCCCGAAAGTGTCGGTGCGTGAGGGGAAGACGAAGACATCAGCCGCGCGATAGGCGCGCGCCAGCTCCTCGCCGATGCGCCAGCCGGCGAAATGCGCGGCGGGGAAACGCTGCGCCAATTCCGCGCGCTGCGGCCCGTCACCCACCACCACCTTGGTGCCGGGCAAGTCGAGGCTCAGGAAGGCCTCGATGTTCTTCTCCACCGCGACGCGCCCCGCATAAAGGAAGATCGGGCGTGGCAGGCCAGGGAAATCATCGACCGGGCCTTGCGAAAACAGCGCCAGGTCCACGCCGCGCGTCCAGGGCAGGACATGGTTGAACCCACGCCCGCGCAGTTCCGCCTGCAAGGAAGGGGTGGCGGCGAAGGTGCCGGCGGCGGCATTGTGGAAGCGGCGCAGCAGTGCCCAGGCCAGGCGCGGCGGCAGGCCGGTGCGGGCCTGGAGATATTCCGGGAAGCGCGTGTGGAAGCTCGTGGTGAAGGGCCAGCGCCGGCGGCGGCACAGCCGGCGCATCGCCCAGCCCAGCGGGCCTTCGGTGGCGATGTGCACGGCGGTCGGGCCGAAGGCATCGACCATGCGCGCGAGCTTCAGGCGGGGCAGCAGCGCCAGGCGGATTTCCGGATAGCTCGGCATGGGCATGGTGGGAAAACGATCAGGGCCGATCACCTCCACCGCATCGCCCTCGGCGCGCAATTCAGCGGCCACAGTGGCCAGCGTGCGCACCACGCCATTGACCTGCGGCTTCCACGCATCGCTCACGACCAGCAGGCGCAGGGGTGCGGCGGCGGCGGCCGGGCGCACCAATGTGTCGGCCTCGCTCAAGCCGGCACCGGCTCGGCCTGGCTGCGCCACATGGACAGGCGGTTCTCGGCGGCCCAGTCGATCAGGCGGAAGCGGCCATCGGCTTCCTCGACCAGCGCGGTGCAGCTTTCCACCCAGTCGCCATCATTCATGTACATCACGCCCTGCACCTCGCGCATTTCGGCGTGGTGGATATGGCCGCAGACCACGCCGTCCAGGCCCTGGCGGCGCGCCTCATTCGCCAGTGCGGTCTCGAAGCGGTCGATCGCCTTCACCGCCTCCTTCACCTGGCGTTTCAGCCAGGCTGAGAGCGACCAATACGGATAGCCGAGCTTGATGCGCGCGGCGTTGAACCAGCGGTTGATGACCAGCGCCGTGTCGTAGGCCCAGTCCCCCAGATAGGAGAGGAACTTGGCGTAGCGGATCACGCCGTCGAACTCATCGCCATGGATGACCAGGTAGCGCTTGCCATCAGCCGCCTCGTGCACCGCCTCGCGCCGGATGGTGATGCCGGCCACCTGCAGCCCGAGCCACTGGCGGAACATCTCGTCATGATTGCCGGGGATGTAGGTGACGCGCGTGCCGCGCTCGGCCTTTTCCAGGATCAGGCGCAGCACCTCATCGAATTCGGCGTGCCAGTACCAGGATTTGCGCAAGCGCCAGCCATCGACGATGTCGCCCACCAGATAGAGGTGCTCGCATTCGGTGCGCTTGAGGAAGTCGATCAGGAAATCACTGCGGCATCCGCGCGTGCCCAGATGCAGATCGGAAATGAAGACACTCCGATGGAAAGTGGTTGTCTGCCCGTGCTGCATCGCCCCCAAATCTCCGCGTAGCATGGGCGGGGAATAGACGTGCAAACGACCGTTTCGCGTGAAGCTTGCGTGATAAGCGCATGGGTACCTGTGGAGTGATGCGTCCCGCGCGGGCATTGTCATGCACAGGTCTTCTTGCCGCAACCGAATCGCCACTTTGGGGCATCAGAGCTGCTCCATGTTGATCATTTTCAACCCGACCGCGGGCCGTGCGCGGCGAACCCGCCTGGCCGCGGCGCTGCGGGTGCTGCGCGCCGGCGGCGCTGCGGTCGAACTGGCCGAGACACTGGCCCCTGGCCATGCCGCGCGCATCGCGGCCGATGCCGCCGCGCGCGGGGCCGCGCTGGTGGTCGCCGCCGGCGGCGATGGCACCATCGCCGAGGTTGCCGCCGGCATCGCCGGCAGCCGCACGAATCTGGGCCTGCTGCCGCTGGGCACCGCCAATGTGCTGGCGCACGAATTGCGGGTGCCGATCCGCCCGGAACCCGCGGCGCGGCTGCTGCTCTCGGGCCGCGCGGTGCCGATCTTCCCGGGGCTTGCGCGCTATGCCGATGGCTCGACACGGCTCTTCGTGCAGATGCTGGGCGCGGGTTTTGACGCCGCCGTGGTGCATGCGCTGCGGTCGGAGGAAAAGCGCCGCCTGGGCAAGGGCGCCTATGTGCTGGAAAGCGCGCGGCAGATGCGCCGCTATGCCTTCCCGCGCATCTCGGTGGCGCTGGATGGTGCCATCCCGCGCGATGCCGCGAGCGTCATCATCGGCAAGGGGTGCTTCTATGCCGGGCGTTTCCGCGCGCTGCCGGGGGCATCGCCGCTGGCGCCGGGCTTCTCGGTGCTGGTGTTCCGCCATGGCGGCGTGGCGGGCGCCATGCTGGCGGGTGCCGCGCTGCCGCTGCACCTGCTGCATCGTGTGGCGGGTGCCAGCCTGCACCGGGCTTCGGTGGTGGCGCTGGCAGGCGGGGATATTCCCGCCCAGGCCGATGGCGATGCCGCTGGCCGATTGCCCCTTCGGGTGGAGGATGCGCCCCACCCGATCCGGGTCATGCTACCATAGCTGACGCTGGCGAATCACCGGCCAGGCCCAGGCCTGGCCGGATCGCGGCCGTGATCAGCCGGTCTGCTGGATCGCGCTCACCATCCAGGGGCCGCCCTGGACACGCACGAAGGTCCAGAGTTCGGTCGCGGTCTGGCGTTCAGTGGGGCTGCCTTCCATCACCGCGCCATCGGCCACGCGCCGCGTGACGTCGATCAGGCTGAACTTCAGCGCCACGGTCGCGTAGTCGCGCGCGCCTTCGTTCCATGCTTCCGCCACATCGGCCTGTTCCAGGCGGATATCGCTGGTCTCGTTGCGCCAGCCGCGGGCTTCCAGCGCCAGGCCGTCATCGCGGAAGAAGCTCATCATCTCGGGCGTGGCCAGGCGTTGCAGCGCGGGCACATCCTGTGCGGACCAGGCGCGGTTCACCTCGACCAGCGCGGTGCCGAAGGCCTGCTGGTCGGCGGGCGTGATGCCGATTTCGTCCACCGGGCGGCCCCCGGCGGAGCCGCCAAGCGTCCCGACGCCGCCACCGACCGCGCGCGGGGTGTCCTGCATCATCTCGCGCGGCATGCCGGCGGGCTGCGCCTGCGGCTGGGCGCGGCGACGGACCAGCATCACCACCAACGCCACCAGGCCGCCGATCAGCGCGACTTGCAGCAGCAGGCCCAGAATGGCCGCGAAGGAGCCCAGATTGCCGAAGGCGCCGGCGCCCAGCAGCAGGCCGAAGATGCCCGCGCCGAGCAGGCCGGCCATCATCGCGCCGCCAAAGCCACGGCTGGCGGGCGCTGCCGCACCGGGGCGCGCGGCCGCGCCGGGCGCTGCCTGTTGCGGGCCGGGGGCCGGCTGCTGGGTGCGTTGCATGGGCTGCGCGGGCTGCGGCGCGGTGTTGGTGGCCGGCGGCGCCGAGTAGGTGCGGCTGCCACGGCTGCCGGAGGAGGAATTGCCGCCGGGACGCGCATCGGCGATGGCGGGTGCCAGCACCAGCAGGCCGATGGCCGCGATGGCAAGCATGGATGCAGTGCGACGCATGATCAGGCGAACTCCGTTCAAAGCTGTCTTGTTTGCAATATAGGAGCCACCATGCCCGGTTGCGAGGCCCGACCGCAAGCCCGAAACTATCTGACGGAGGCTCCCCGCATGATTCTGAAGCAGGCTCGCGATTTCCAGGCATTCCGGATTGCGCCGAACGACAGCAATTATTTCGCCTGCCTGTTCGACCCGCTCACCGACGGCGCGCAATTCACCATGGTCGTGGAAATCTTCGCCCCTGGCGGCGCCACGCCCCCCAACACACATCAACGCGCGCAGGAAGTGTTTTTCGTCCTGGCCGGCCACGGCATTGCCAAGGCTCATGACAAGTCGGTGCCGATCGGGCCTGGCGATGCGCTGATGCTGCGGCCGGGCACCGAGCATGTGGTGGAGAACCCCGGCCCCGGAAAGCTCTATTGCCTGACCACCATGGTGCCCGACGAAGACTTCGCCGCCCTGATCCGCAACGGCACGCCGGTCTCGCTGGATGCGGAGGACCTGGCGGTGCTGTGCCGCGCATAGCTGAAGAGGTGTTCAGCTGTACAAAGATAGATAATTGATTTTACTAAAGAAATATCTTGCGCCCAGGGTGGCGAGGCGGCATCTGACCGGCATGCCCCTGGTCTTGATGCTGCTGGCCCTGGTGTTCGCGCCCCCCGCCCTGGCCGATGAGGCCCTGCTGCGGGACCTGCGTGCCGGCGGCCACGTCATCTTCCTGCGCCATGCCGAGACCGGCCCCGCCTGGCCTGACCAGCGCCAGGCTCGGCTGGGCGAATGCGACACCCAGCGGGACCTGAACGCCACCGGCCGCGCCGATGCGCAGGCCATCGGCCAGGCCATCGCCGCACTGGGCATTCCAGTGGATGCGGTGCTGGCAAGCCCCTATTGCCGCACCATGGAAACCGCGGTGCTGGCCTTCGGCCGCGCCCAGCCCGAATGGGCGCTGAACCTGCCCACCGACACGCTCTCACCCATGGCGCATGCGGTGATGGGCTTCGAACTGATGCAACTGCTGGCGCGCCGGCCGCGGGGCACAGGCAATCTGGTGCTGGTGGGCCATTCCTATCATGTGGCGGTGGCCTTCGGGCCGCTGCCCGAACCGCAGGGCGCGGCCGTCATCATCGGGCCGGGCGGGGCGCGCGCCATGATCGGCCCGCATGACTGGCCGCGACTGGCCATCACCAAGTCCAAGCGCGGCTGATGCCCGCCACCGCCCCCTATGCCGCCACCCTGCTGCGCGTGGTGATGGGCGTGCTGTTCCTCGCGCATAGCCTTTGGTGGAAGGTGCTGGGCTTCGGCATGGCCGGCGTACAGGCCTGGTTTGAATCGCAAGGTTATCCGGGCTGGTTCGCTTGGGCGGTGACCGCGCTGGAGGCCGCGGGCGGCATCGCGCTGATCCTGGGCTGGCACATTCGGGTGGTGGCGCTGGTGCTGGCCGGGCTGATGGCGGGCATCGTTTGGCAGCAATTCCCCAATGGCTGGATGTACACATCGCGCAATGGCGGCTGGGAATACCCGGCCTTCTGGATGGCGGCGCTGCTGGTGCAGGCGGGGCTGGGGCCGGGGGTCTGGGCCTGGCGGCGGCATCCTACAGCGTGATCCCGTCACGCGGGATCACGCTGTCTTCGTGTTCCGAGAATGATTCACCGCGTCGGCGATTGCACCTTTGCGGATCATGCTCTGAACGCCGCCTCATCACCCCGGACTGCACGATCCTCCGCGCGGGTACGACGGGCCTTGGCACAAGGCCCGTCGCTGTTGCGCGCAGGCTCAGGCGGCCGCGGTCCCACCCAACTTCGCCGAACGCCGGCGGCGGAACGCCGCGAGGCCGAGCAGGCCGGCGCCAAACAAGGCGATGCTCGCAGGCTCCGGCACAGTGACCGTCAGGACCGAGGGCGCACCATTCTGACGGCCGTAATAGAGGGTCGTCGCCCCAGTCGCGCCCAGCACCACCGACTCGGTGATCTCGCTGGTCGGCCCGGCCGTTGTCGTGCCGATGCGCGTGGCGCCCTGGAAGACGCTGACGCCATCATCATGCGTGATGGTCAGCC
>JAPLOK010000393.1 GCA_026400775.1 Alphaproteobacteria bacterium
CACCGGCTGGGAATTCGACCGCCCGGTGCCGATGCGTGGTTACCGCTGGTGGTATGTGGATGCGCTGAGCGATGACGGGAAGCATGGCATCACCATCATCGCGATGGTCGGCGCGGTGTTCTCGCCCTGGTATGCCTGGGCCAGGCGCGGCGGCGGCGGTGATCCGCTGAACCATTGCTGCATGAATGTCTCGCTCTACGGATCGCCACGCCGCTGGGCGATGACCGACCGCCGCGCTGCGCATGTCACGCGCACGGAAAGCCGATTCACGGTGGGGCCTTCCAGCATCGGCTGGGACGGCTCGGTGCTGACCGTGAACATCGAGGAACGCACGGCCCCCTTCGGCCTGCCCCTGCTCGGCGTGGTGCGCGTGACACCGCGCGCCGTCTCCACGCGCAGCTTCACGCTGGATAGTGACGCGCGCCACACCTGGCACCCGGTGGCCGCGCGCTCACGCGTGCAGGTGGAGATGGACAGCCCGGGCCTGTCATGGTCGGGCGCGTGCTATTTCGACAGCAATTGGGGCGATGCGCCGCTGGAGCAGGATTTCCACAGCTGGGACTGGTGCCGCGCGCCGATGGAGGATGCGACGGCCATCCTCTACAACCCGCGCCGGCGCGACGGCACGCAACAGCACATCGCGCTGCGCGTGGGCAATGATGGCAGCGTGACCGATATCGCATCGCCCGCGCACGTGACGCTGCCGCGCACGACATGGTGGCGCATCGCACGGCCCACGCGCAGCGAGGGTGCGGCGCGCGTCATCAAGACGCTGGAGGACACGCCCTTCTATTCGCGCAGCGTGATCGGCACGAAGCTGCTGGGGCAGGAGGCGACGGCGGTGCATGAAAGCGTGGAATTCGACCGTTTCGCGGCGTGGCCGGTGCAGATGCTGCTGCCGGTAAAAGTGCCAAGGCCGCTCAAGTGACACCCCGTGTTCACAGCCCTGGGCGGCATGTTCCTCAGCGCCTTCGGCGCTGCGACCTTGCTGCCGATTCCCTCCGAGCCGCTGTTCATCGGCCTGCTGCTGGCCGAGGCCGCGCCGGTGGTCGCCATCGTGCTGGTGGCGAGCATCGGCAACACCATGGGTGCCATGGTGAATTGGTGGCTGGGAATGCAGGTGGACCGCTTCCAGGGCCGACGCTGGTTTCCGGCCACGCGCGCGCAGCTGGAACGCGCGCGCGGCTGGTATCGGCGCTGGGGGCGGTGGTCGCTGCTGCTGTCCTGGGCGCCGATCATCGGCGACCCGCTAACGGTGATCGGCGGCGTGATGCGCGAACGCTTCTGGGTGTTCCTGCTGCTGGTTGGGGCGGCCAAGACCGCGCGCTATGTTTCGCTGGCGTTGATCACCCTGGGTGTGGCGTGATGCGCCGTGAAGGAGCCGCGAATGCTTGATGCAGTGCAGGATGGCCGCCCACATGCGGTGGTGATTGGCTCGGGCTTCGGCGGGCTGGCTGCGGCGGTGCGCCTTGCCGCGCGCGGCTGGCGCGTGACCGTGCTGGAGAAGCTCGATGCACCGGGCGGCCGCGCCTATGTGTTCCGCCAGGACGGGTTCAGCTTCGATGCCGGCCCCACCATCATCACCGCGCCCTATCTGCTGGAGGAGCTGTGGGCTTTGTGCGGGCAGCGCATGTCCGATCACGTCACGCTCAAGCGCATCGACCCCTTCTATGAGATCCGCTTCGATGACGGCACGGTGTTCCGCGCCTATGATGACCAGGCCCGCATGCGTGAGGAGGTGGCGCGGCTGAACCCCGCCGAGGTCGCCGGCTTCGACCGCTGCATCGCCGATTCCGAACGCATCTATGACGTGGCTTTCGCGAAGCTCGCGGACCAGCCCTTCCACTCCTTCTGGACCATGCTGAAGGAAGCGCCGGACATGGTGCGGCTGGGCGGCATGCGCAGCGTGTTCAGCAAGGTGGGCGATTATTTCCGCGACCCGAAACTGCGCGTCGCCTTCAGTTTCCATCCGCTGCTGATCGGCGGGAATCCGCTGTCCACCACGGCCTATTACTGCCTTATCCAGCACCTGGAACGTCTGCATGGCGTGCATTACGCGATGGGCGGGACGGGCGCGATCGCGCAGGGGCTGGTGCAACTGGCCGAAAGCCAGGGCGCGGGCTTCCGCTACAATGCCGAAGTGTCGGAAATCCTGGTGCGCGGTGGCCGCGCTGCCGGTGTGCGCATGGCCGATGGCGAGGTGATCGACGCCGATATCGTGGTCTCCAACGCCGACCCGGCCTGGACCTATTCGCGGCTGCTGGCCAAGCATCCGCGCAAGCGCTGGACCGATCGCAAGCTCAAGCGCGCGAAATATTCTATGTCGCTCTTCGTCTGGTATTTCGGCACGAACCGGTGCTTCGAGGATGTGTACCACCACTGCATGGTGCTCGGGCCCCGCTACGAGGGGCTGCTGACGGACATCTTCAACCGGCACCATCTGTCGGATGATTTCAGCCTCTATCTGCATCGGCCCACGGCGAATGATCCATCGATGGCGCCGCCGGGTTGCGATGCCTTCTATGTGCTCTCGCCGGTGCCGCATCTGGCCAGCGGCACGGATTGGGCGGTGGAGGGCGAACGCTATCGCGCGCGCATCCAGGCGCGGCTTGAATCGACCATCATGCAGGGCCTGGGCGATGCCATCGTGACATCACGCCTGCTGACGCCGCAGGATTTCCGGGACCGGCTGCTGTCCTACAACGGTGCTGCCTTCGCCATGCAGCCGCAGCTGTTCCAATCCGCCTGGTTCCGCCCGCACAATGTCAGCGAGGAGCTGGGCGGGCTGTATCTGGTGGGTGCCGGCACGCATCCAGGCGCCGGCGTGCCGGGCGTGATTTCCAGCGCGAAGCTGGTGGATGCGCAGGTGGCGGAACGCGAAGGCGCGCTGTTGCTCAGGCCTGCGTGAAGCGGGCGAATCGCACCGCGGTCATGCCGGGTGCGGTGCGCAGATTGGGCATCACCAGCAGGCATTCATCATACGGCGTGACGATCTCCACGCCGCCATCGCGCGCGATGGGCGTGCCGGCGTGCGCGATCACCTCACCGCCACGAAACGCGCGCAGGAAAGCGAAGCTGTTGCCGCGCGCGGTGACCGCATGCGTCACGCGGGCCAGGCGCGCCGTGCTCGGCGGCCGCGGCGCCGGCGGCGCGACGCCGAGCAGCCCCATCGCGCGCCGCGCCACGCGGTCCATCAGCCCCACTGTGCGCGCTTCCCAATGGTCGCCGGCTTCGAGCAGCAGGGCGCGCTGGCCGCGCGCGGAGAGATAGTCGATCAAGCGGCGCCCGGCCTCATGCCCCGGGTCGGAAACGACGACAGGCGGGTCGCACAGCGCCAGCGCCAGTTGTTCGGACGGCGCATCACCGGCCACCAGCAGCAATGTGTCCGACGGCCACAGCACGCTGTGCAGGTCGAGCACCACATCGGCCGCATCCAGCACAGGGCGGATCGCGCGGGCCCGGCGCAATTCGCTGGCGCGGCCGGGGCCATCCAGCAGCGCGGGGTCCCAGACGCGGTTGAAATCCATCTCCAGAAAGCGCGAGACGGTGGGGGCTTCGGGTGTGAATCGCGCATAGGCGTCGAGATTGGCGAAAACCAGTGTCAGCCGCCCAGCGACCGGGCGCAGGCGCGTGCGCAGCCACTGGTCCAGCACGATGGCACCCGCGATCTCATTGCCATGCGTCAGCGCCACGACGGCAACATGCGGGCCAGGCAGGCCGCTGTCGAAGCTCCAGATTCCGCGGCCGGCATTGCCATCGATCCAGGGGCGCAGATCGGGCGCGACGAGGCGCACGGGCAGCTTCGCCGCATCATCGCCACGCGCCAGCGCGGCCAGCGCATGGCTGAGCGCGTGATCCATCATGCGCCCGTTTCCGCGCATGTGGTGACGACGGAATTTCGGCAGCCCGCACGCGGCATAATCGCCCCTTCCGCGCGCATCCTAGACATGACAGCGTGGCGCGCAATCGGGGGGTCAAGGACATGCCGCGCATCGCGATCATCGGCCTGCATCTGGAAGCGAATGCATTCGCTCCACCAACCATCGAAGCGGATTTTCGTTCGCAATGCTGGGAAGAGGGCGAGGCGATCACGCGGCTCGCGCGCGCGCCGTCATCGCATATGCCGGCCGAGATCGCGGGCTTCTATCGCCGCATGGACGAGACCGGCGCATGGACGCCGGTGCCCATCGCCATCTGGGCCGCACCGCCGGGCGGCCCGATCGAGCAGGCGTTGTTGCTGCGCTTTCTGGACACAGTGCAGGCGGGGCTTTCCGCCGCGCTGCCGGTCGATGCGGTCTATGTGCCGAACCACGGTGCATCCAGCGCCACCGGTGATGAGGACAGTGACGGCACGCTGGTTACGATGATCCGGCGCATCGTGGGGCCTGGTGTGCCGATCGTGGTCAGCCATGACCTGCACTGCAATGTCAGTGCGCGCCTGGTGCAGGCGGCCGACAGTCTCATAGCCTATCGCACTAACCCGCATGTGGACATGGCCGCGCGCGCCGCAGAAAGCGCGGACATGCTGCGTCTGCTGCTGGCCGGCACACGCGTGCACACGCATTTCATCCGCCTGCCGCTGACGCCGCCTTCCGTCACGCTGCTGACCGCCGAAGGCCCCTATGCGGACCTGATCCGCGAGGCCGAGGCGACCATGGCGCGCGAGGCGGATGTGCTGAATGTCAGCGTCACCGGCGGCTTCACCTTCAGTGACCTGCCGAAATGCGGGATGACCTTCACGGTCACCGCCATAAACGCGGAGGCCGCGCGCGCGCATGCCGAGCGCATCGCCCGGATGGCTTGGGACCAGCGGCACCGCCACACGCGCAAACTGCTCTCGGTGCCCGATGCGGTGGCGCTGGCGCGCGATACGGCGGAGCGCGTGATCTTCTCCGATGCCGGTGACAATCCTGGCGGCGGCGGGCGCGGCAACACCGCCTGGCTGCTGGAAGCGCTGCACGAGGCGCGGGTGCCCGGCGTGGTGCTGGGATTGTTCGTGGACCCCGCGCTGGCGGCCGAAGCGCACGCCCTGGGCGAGGGCGTGGAATTCGAGGCGCGCTTCAACCGCGAGCCTTCCGAATTCTCGCGCCCCTTCGCGGCGCGCGCGCGGGTGGCGATGCTGAGCGATGGGCGCGGCGTGGGACGGCGCGGCACCGTTGCGGGCCGACAGTTCAACCTCGGCCCCGCGGCGCGCCTGACCTTGCTGGATAGCGGCATGGAGGTGGTGGTGATCAGCCTGCGCAGGCAATGCCATGAGCCGCGCACGCTGGAGATGCACGGCCTGGACCTGCACGCCGCACGCTGCATCGTGGTGAAGTCACGCGGGCATTTCCGCGCGGGCTTCGACGAATTCGCGCCGCCCGAGCGCATCTTCGAAGTCGACACGGCGGGCTTGACCAGCCCGGTGCTGACCAATTTCGCCTGGAAGCGCCTGCCGCGCCCGGTCTATCCGCTGGATGCCGACGCGGTGTGGCCCTGAAGCGCCGCGGGAAGCGGCCCACCGGCCATCCAGTCCAGCAAGGCCACCGTATGCACGGTGGGCATGGCATCGCCGGCCAGTTGCGTCAGGCAGCCGATATTCCCGGCCGCGATGATGTCGGCGCGGGTGCGGCGGATATTGTCCAGCTTGCGCGCGCGCAGGCGGCCGGCGATTTCCGGCTGCATGATGTTGTAGGTGCCGGCGGACCCGCAGCAGAGATGCCCCTCCAGCGGTTCCTTCACGGTGAAGCCGGCGCGCTGCAACAGCTGCTTGGGCAGCGCGGTGATCTTCTGGCCATGCTGCAATGAGCACGCGCTGTGATACGCGACCGTCAGCCCGGGTGCGGCGCGCGTCGGTGCGTAGTGGAACTTCGCCAGCACTTCGGTGATGTCCATGGCCATGGCGGAGATGCGCGCGGCATCGGCGGCTTCGGATTCCTCGCGGAACATGAAGCCGTAATCCTTGACGGTGGTGCCGCAGCCGGAGGCGTTGATCACCACCGCATCCAGCTCCAGCTTCGACCAGGCCTGGATATTGGCGCGCGCGGCTTCCATGGCGGCGTGGTGGCGGCCCATGTGATGCGTCAGCGCGCCGCAGCAACCGGCTTCGGGCGGGACCACCACCTCGATGCCCATACGCGTCAGCAGGCGGATGGTGGCGGCGTTGATCTCGGGGTCCAGCACCTGCTGCGCGCAGCCGGCCAGCAGCGCCACGCGGCCGCGGCGCGGGGCTTGCGCGGCATGCACGCCATGCACCGGTTGCGCCGCGGGCAGGGCTTCGGGGGCCAGGTCCAGCATGGCGCGCAGGCGCTGCGCGGTCATCGACTGGCCGGGGATCAGCCCACGCATGGCGCGGCCGATGCCGGCCAGTTTCAACGCCGCGCGGAAGCGGCGCGGATAGGGCAGCAGGAAGGCGAGTGCGCCGCGCAGCACGCGTTCGGGCAGCGGGCGCTGGTAGGTCTCCTCGATATGCCGGCGCGCATGATCGACCAGGTGCATGTAATTCACGCCCGAGGGGCAGGTCGTCATGCAAGACAGGCAGGAGAGGCAGCGATCGACATGCCGCGCTTCCAGCTCCGTCGCGGCGCGGCCGTTCTCCAGCATGTCCTTGATGAGGTAGATGCGGCCGCGCGGGGAATCGAGCTCGTCGCCCAGTTCGACGAAGGTGGGGCAGGTGGCGGTGCACATGCCGCAATGCACGCAGCTGCGCAGTATGCGGTTGGCTTCCGCGGTGTCGGCATCCTGCAATTGCAGCGCGGTGAAGTTCGTTTGCATGAGCTACTGCGCCGCCATCCAGGTCGCGATCAGCCCGACGCCCAGCATACAGGCCATGGCCGGCAGGCCAGCGCTGACCATAGGGCCGCGCGGATCGGCGTGCAGGTGCAGATGGAAGGCGCGCGCGGCGCCGCCAAAGGTCAGCAGCAAGCCCAGCACGGCCATGGCTGGTATCAGCCGCGCATGGTGGGTGGCGATCCAGGCCTGGCCTGCATCACGCAGCGCGATGGCGACCGCGTTCCAGTCCAGCAGGATCAGCGCGGACAGAACGGTGGCGATGGCGCCCAGCGCGAAGCCGCTGGCCAGCAGCCAATGCATCGGCCCGGCGGCGGGCTTGCCGGACAGGATGCGCGCCGCGGCAAGGCCGGCGCAGCCCAGCATGAGGGCCAGGGGAAAGAGGATCACGAAGCTGTCCATGGGGGTGCTCATTCGCAGAATGGTTCAGGCGCGCAGGCGGCCAGGGTTGAGAATACCGGCGGGGTCCAGCACCGCCTTCACCCGCGCGCCAATCGCGGCCAGCGGCGCGGGTTCTGGCGGAATGACATGCACCGCCGCGCGCAGCGCGTCGGGCGCGCGGAACAGGGCGTAGCTGCCCATGCCGGCGGCGGTGATGACCGCCTGGTGCATCTGGGAAGTGGCGGGGCCAGCCACCCAGACCAGCCCGCCGCCCCAGTCGAAAAGCAGGTTGGCACCCGGCAGCGCGGCGGCGATGGCGGCCGCGGCGGAGGGTGCGGCAGAGATGCGCCACACTGCATCGGCCGGTGCGGCGCCGAGGGCCACGCCGTCACGAATATCGCGCCACAGCGCGGCGTCATCGGTCAGCGCCACATCGCCGAAGGGGGCGAGAATCTCGCGCAGCCGGGCGCTGCGATAGGTGACGCTGTCAGCGAAATCCTCCAGCCGCAGTAGCGCGCGGTTGCCGACCATCGCGGCGCCGGAGACGCCGAAGGGCGAACCCAGCGCCGCCGACATGGCGCGCACGCCGGTGGCGATATCCGGCACGGTCACGGCCAAGGTGGCGGTGGCTTCGGGCGCGGGCAGCACCTTGAAGGTGATCTCGGTCAGCACGCCCAGCGTGCCGTGGCTGCCAGCCAGAAGCTTGCACAGATCCAGCCCGGTAACGTTCTTCAGCACGCGGCCGCCGGAGCGGAAGATCTCGCCATCGCCCTTGATGGCGCGGATACCCAGCACATGGTCGCGCATGGCACCCCAGGCGATGCGGCGTGGGCCGGACAGGTTGGCCGCGGTGATGCCGCCCAGTGTGGCGGGCAGGTCGCCGCCGAAGATCGCGCGCGGATCGGGCGGTTCGGCGATGATCTGTTGGCCATGTTCGGCCAGTGCGGCTTCGATCTCCGGTACCGGCGTGCCGGCGCGGGCGCTGATGACCAGTTCGGTGGGCTTGTACAGCGTGATGCCGGACAGCCCACGTGTGGACAGTGTGCGCGCCGCCTGGACCGGGCGCAGCATGGCGCGCTTGGTGCCATGGCCCTGCACCAGCAGCGGTTCGCGGGCGGCATATGCGGCGGCGATGTCGGCGGCGAGCAGGGCTTCGGTGATCATGCCGCAAGCACCGGATTATCCTCCAGCGGGAAGACCTTGGCCGGGTTCAGCAGCCAGGCCGGATCGAAGGCCGACTTGATCGCGCGCTGCAACCGCAATTCGCCGGGGGTGAACTGCACCGGCATCAGGTCTCGCTTCTCGATGCCCACGCCATGCTCGCCTGTCAGGCAGCCGCCCACTTCCACGCAAAGCCGCAGGATATCGGCGCCGAATTGCTCCGCGCGCGCGAAGCTTTCGGGGTCATTGGCGTCGAACATGATCAGCGGGTGCAGGTTGCCGTCGCCGGCGTGGAACACATTGGCCACGCCCAGGCCGTATTGCTGCGAGAGTTCGGTGATGCGCGTCAGCACATGCGCCAATTCGCCGGTCGGGATGGTGCCATCCATGCAGAGATAATCTGGGCTGATGCGGCCCACCGCGCCGAAGGCGCCCTTGCGGCCCTTCCAGATGGCCAGCGACTGCTCGGCGCTTTCGGCCAGCTTCATGCTGATCGGGTTGAACTTCGCGCAGATGTCGCGGATGCGCGCCAGCAGCGCATCCTGCTCGGCCACGCTGCCTTCCACTTCGATGATCAGCATCGCCTCGGCGTCCAGCGGGTAGCCGGCATGGGCGAAGGCTTCGCAAGCATGAATGCAGGGGCGGTCCATGAATTCAAGTGCTACTGGGATGATGCCGCTGCCGATGATCGCATCCACCGCCGCACCCGCGACGGGGATGGAATCGAAAGCGGCCAGCATGGCGCGCGCGCCCTCCGGACTGCGCAGGATGCGCACGGTGACTTCGGTGACCATGCCCAGCTGGCCTTCACTGCCGGTGATCAGCCCCAGCCAGTCATAGCCCGCGGCATCGAGGTGAGTGCCGCCAATGTCGATCACCTCGCCCTCGATCGTCACGAATTTCACGCCCAGCAGGTTGTTCGCGGTGACGCCGTATTTCAGGCAATGTGCGCCGCCGGAATTCATCATGACATTGCCGCCGATCATGCAGGCCAGCTGCGAGGACGGGTCGGGCGCGTAGAAGAAACCGTCGGCCTCGACCGCCTTGGTGATGCCTATATTGGTCACACCGGCCTGCACCACGGCGAAGCGGTCATCGTAGTTCACATCCAGGATGCGGTTCATGCGCATCAGGCCCACCACCACCGCATCCGCCAGCGGCAGCGCGCCGCCCGAGAGCGACGTGCCAGCCCCGCGCGGGATCACCCGCACGCCGTTCTGGTGGCAGAAGCGCAGCACGGCGGCGACTTCCTCGCTCGTGCGCGGCAGGGCGACGGCCAGCGGCATCTGCCGATACGCGGGCAGGCCGTCGGTCTCATAGGGCTTCATGCGCGTCTCTTCGGTGATCAGCGCATCGGCCGGCAGCAGCCGCGCCAGGCCGGCAATGATCTGCGGGCGGCGCGCCATGACGTCGGGCTTGGGGTCCGGAAGGCGGATCATGGAGGTCTCCCTGCGTTGCCCGTTAGATGCGACGCCATGGGCGCTTGCGCAAGCAGGCAGGCCGCGCGATGACAGCGCGTGGACCAGCCTTCGCGCATTCTCGTCACCGGTGCGGCCGGGTTTGTCGGGCGGCATATGCTGCCCGAGCTGCGCGGTGCATTCCCCGCCGCCGTGCTGATCGCGGGCGTGCACCGCGAGCCCGCCCAGGGCTGGGATGGCGAAGTGCCGATGGATCTGACCCGCCCCGACAGCCTGCTGCGCGCCCTGCATGATGCCGCGCCTGACCACATCGTCCATCTTGGCGCGCAGGCCAATGTGGCCGAGAGCTTCCGTGATGCGCATGCCACATGGGATGCCAATCTGAATGGCACGCTGTCGCTGGCGCTTGCGGTGCGCGATACCTCGCCCAGCACCAGGCTGCTCTGCGTCTCGACCGGGGAAGTCTATGGGCTGAGCTTCCAGTCCGGCCTGCCGCTGGACGAGGATGCGCCGCTGGCGCCGGCCAATCCCTATGCCGCCGCCAAGGCCGCCGCCGATAACGGCCTGGCCCGCATGGCCGAGGCCGGGCTGCACGTGCTGCGGGCGCGGCCGCTGAACCATGTCGGCCCCGGCCAGTCCGATCGTTACGCCGTGGCCAATTTCGCCCGCCATGTGGCGCGCATCGAGGCCGGGCTACAGCCGCCCGTGATCGAGGTGGGCGCCCTGGACCGCTGGCGCGATTTCCTGGATGTGCGTGATGTCTGCGCCGCCTATGCGCTGATGCTGAGGCATTGGGATGCGCTGCCGAATGGCGCGGCGCTGAACATTGCCTCGGGCCAGGCGCGGCGCGTGGGCGATGTACTGGAGGAATTGGTCGCGCGCGCAGGCATCACGGTGCGGATCGAGGAAGCCGCCGGCGCGCTGCGGCCGATGGACCTGCTACGCTCGGTCGGCGATGCGTCGCGCGCACGGGCCTTGCTGGGCTGGGCGCCGCGCATCCCCTGGGAAAAGACGCTGGACGACATCCTGGCGGATTGGCGCGACAGGGTTAGGTCTTCACCGGCGTGACGCGCGCGGCTTTTTGAAGCCGGGCGGCGCCTTCAGTGCCAGGGTGAGGTCCATCATCACACCCTCGGCCGTCACGGTCAGGTGCTTTTCGGCGGCCGCCGGTAGCGGCACCCGGGCACCGCCGCAATAGCGGATCAGGGCGGTGGTCAGTTCGTATCGCTCAAGCCGCCGCGCCGCGAGGCCGCCTGCGGATTGCGTGGTAACGATGATGGCCTGATCTTCGGGTAGCAGGTCAATGCCGATCGCCTGCACGGCATGGCCATTGGCGACCCACAACGCATTCAGCGCTTCACAGATGGCGCGCGCGCGAAAGCCGATCACGCGGCGATCCACCATGGCCGCTTCTTTGTTAAGGGTTATGGAGGGGTCCTCCACGCCGGGGCTCCTGCGCCAATCCGC
>JAPLOK010000407.1 GCA_026400775.1 Alphaproteobacteria bacterium
CCGCGCGCAACGAGATGGCAAGCGGCATGGTGAGCCTCCACGGATCACCAGCGTGAATCACATCAGCGCCGCGTCGGGGAATCCCCCACGTGAGTCAAAAGCCAAGGGAATTGGTATTAAGCCACGGGCTGCAAACAATACATCGGGCAGCTTTCCGTGGCTTACGCCACGGGCTGCACGCTCAACGCCGCCGGCAGCTTGAAGGTGATGCGCTCCTCGGCGACCACCACTTCCTCGCTGGTCAGCGCGTAGCGTTCGCGCATCCGGTCCAGCACCTCTTCCACCAGCACTTCCGGCGCGCTCGCGCCCGCGGTCACGCCCACGATGCGCACGCCTTCCAGGATGGACAGGTCCAGGTCCCGGCCGCGCTGCACCATGATGGATTTGGGGCAGCCGGCGCGCGACGCGACCTCGACCAGCCGCAGCGAGTTCGACGAGTTCGGCGCACCCACCACGATCATCAGATCGGCGCGCGGGGCGATCGCCTTCACCGCCGCCTGGCGGTTGGTCGTCGCGTAGCAGATGTCTTCCTTGGCCGGCGAGGCGATCTCGGGGAAGCGGCCCTGCAGAATCCCGATCACCTCGGCGGTGTCATCGACCGACAGCGTGGTCTGCGTGATGAAGGCCAGCGACGCACCCTCGGGCGGGATCACCTTGCGGGCGTCGTTCTCGTCCTCGACCAGGGTGATGCTGCCCTCGGGCAGCTGGCCCATGGTGCCGATCACCTCCGGGTGGCCGGCATGGCCGATCATGAAGATGTGCCGGCCGCGGGCGTGGTGGTGCTCGGCCTCGCGATGCACCTTGCTGACCAGCGGGCAGGTGGCGTCCAGGTAGAACATGCGTCGCCGCTCGGCCTCGCCGGGGATCGACTTGGGCACGCCATGGGCGCTGAACACCACCGGCTGGCCATCATCGGGGATCTCGTCCAGCTCCTCGACAAAGACCGCGCCCAGCTTCTCCAGGCTTTCGACCACGAAGCGGTTATGCACGATCTCATGCCGCACATAGACCGGCGCGCCGTAGCGCTTCAGCGCCTCCTCGACGATCTTGATGGCGCGGTCCACGCCGGCGCAGAAGCCGCGCGGGCCTGCCAGCAGGATGTGCAGTTGCGGCTTGGTCACTGTGTCCAGCATGGGCCTCACTTCCGAAATCGCGCCAGTCGCGGCATATGGGGCGTCATAACCGTTCGGCCCAGTGGTGGCCAGCGGCAAGCACAAGGGGTGGCGCGCATGCGGATGGGAATGGTGGTGTTCGCGGCGGCCCTGGCGCTGGCCGGTTGCGGCGGTGGCGGCAACCAGCAGGCGGCCGCGCTGTTGGCCTGCCCCACGCCCGGCCTGCTGCCCGATGCCGTGGACCTGACGCGCTATCGCGGCGGCCAGGGTGACATGACCGCGCTGATGCTGGATGCGCGCATTACCGGCATCGTGAACGGCCGCTGCACCGAAAGCCGTGAGCGGCGCGGGATTTCCATGCAGTTCAGCGTGGCGCTGAGCGTCGAGCGCGGCCCCGCCGCGGAAGGCCGCCAGGCGGAATTGCCGCTGGTGATTGCCGTGCTCGAGAGCGGCGGGCAGGTGCTGCGCCGCCAGGTGGTGACGCAGGTGGTCAGCTTCCCTGCCTCCGGCCGGGCCAATATCGCCTCGGAGGCGGTGGAGCTTGTCCTGCCCGTGAGCCAGGCGCGCCGCGCCACAGATTACCAGGTGGTGGTGGGCTTCCTGCTGAACGAGCAGGAACTTGCCGCGAACCGGCGCAGAGGCCCGCGCTGAACTGGCGCGCGGTTGGGCAACCCCGCCCCGGCCGTCTCACACCCGCCGCCGCGCAGATTGCGGCGCACCGATTCTCTCTGTAAACGATACCCACCCGGCGATCCCGCGCGGGAGAGAGGGGGCTCGCCCCCCGCCGAAGGCGCAACCGGCCCCCGGAACCGCTCAGGCAAAAGGGCCGCATGGGATAGGGAACTCTGGAAAGCCCGGCACGATTGGCGCCGGCACCGAAGGAGCAAGGCGTGGCGCGGCCATCGCTGAAGGGTCCAGGACCCCGAAGGCGCATCGGCTCCGACACCTCCAATCTCTCAGGTCCACGGACAGAGGGGGGTCACGAACTCGAACGGCCGCCTCGCGGTCCGGAGGAAGCGTGACCGATACCTTGCTCGAAACACCCTTGGCGGCGCTGCACCGCGAATTGGGCGGCCGCATGGTCCCCTTCGCGGGCTACACCATGCCCGTGCAATACACCCCCGGCATCATGGCCGAGCACTTGCATTGCCGCACGGCCGCGGCGTTGTTCGATGTCTCGCATATGGGCCAGGCGGAACTGGTGGGTGCCAACGGGACGCAGGATGCCGCCGCCGCGCTGGAAAAGCTGACGCCCGCGGATGTGCAGGGCCTGAAGCCCGGCCGCCAGCGCTACGGCCTGCTGCTGAACGAGACGGGCGGCATCGTGGATGACTTCATGGTGGCCAATCTGGGCGACCGGCTGTTTCTCGTGGTCAACGCCTCGCGCAAGCATATCGACCTGCCGCTGATCGAGGCCGCGCTGCCCGCCGGCGTGCGGCTGCGCACGCTGCCCGACCGCGCGCTGATCGCGCTGCAAGGCCCGGGAGCGGTGGCAGCCATCGAGACGCTGTTCCCCGGCGTCGCCGCGCTGTCCTTCATGGGCGTGTGGCAGGGCGATGGGCTGGTGGTCTCGCGCTCCGGCTATACCGGCGAGGACGGCGTGGAAATTTCGGTGCCGGCCGAGGCGGCAGAGGCGCTGGCCCGCCGCCTGCTCGCGCTGCCTGGCGTGCTGCCCGCCGGCCTCGGCGCGCGTGACAGCCTACGGCTGGAAGCCGGCCTCTGCCTCTATGGCAACGACATCGATGAGACCACCTCGCCGGTCGAGGCCAACCTGGTCTGGTCCATGGGCAAGCGCCGCCGCATGGCGTGGGATTTCCCGGGTGCCGCGCGCATCCGTGACGAGTTGGACAACGGTGCTCAGCGCCTTCGCGTGGGCATCCGCGCCCACGGCCGCCAGCCCGCGCGCCAACACACCGAGATCCATGCCGGCGGCGCTGCCGTGGGCGAAGTGACCTCCGGCGGTTTCGGCCCTTCGGTGAATGGTCCGGTCGCCATGGGCTATGTCGCGCGCGGCCATGCCGCCGATGGCACGCCGCTTGAACTGATGGTGCGGGGCAAGGCGCTGCCTGCCGCCGTCGCACCGCTTCCTTTCCACCCTCATCGCTATGCCCGCTGAAAGGCCACGCCAATGCTGAAATTCTCCAAGGATCATGAGTGGGTGCGCATCGAGGGCGGCATCGCCACCGTGGGCATCACCGACCATGCGCAGAACGCACTGGGCGATGTGGTGTTCGTGGACCTGCCCGAATCCGGCCGCGTGGTCAGCGTGGGTGAGGCGTGCAGCGTGGTGGAAAGCGTGAAGGCCGCATCCGATGTGTACGCGCCCGTCGCGGGCCGCGTGGTCGAGAGCAACGCCACACTCGTGGACAACCCCGCCACCATCAACCAGGACCCCGCCGGCGAAGGCTGGTTCTTCAAGATCGAACTGGACGGCGCCCTGCCCGACGATCTGATGGACGCCGACGCCTATGCCCGCTTCGTGGAGAGCCTGTGATGTTGGACACGCTGACCGCCCTTGAAGACCAGGGCGAATTCATCCGCCGCCACATCGCGCCGAGCGACGCGGACATCACCGCGATGCTGAAGGTGGTGGGCGCCACCTCGCTGTCGGACATGACGGCGAAGACGGTGCCCGCGCGCATCCTGGGCGCTGACCTTTCCGTGCTGCCCGCGCCGGTGAACGAGGCCGGCGTACTGGCCGAAATGCGCGCGCTGGCGGCGCAGAACATTCAGGTCAAAAGCCTGATCGGCATGGGCTATCACGGCACGCATACACCGCCCGTCATCCTGCGCAACATCCTGGAAAACCCGGGCTGGTACACCGCCTATACGCCCTACCAGGCCGAGATTTCGCAAGGCCGGCAGGAAGCGCTGGTGAATTTCCAGACCATGGTCACCAGCCTTGCCGGCCTGCCGGTGGCCAATGCCTCGCTGCTGGATGAAGGCACCGCGGCCGCCGAAGCCACGGCGATGGCCATGGCAGCCCAGAAGGGCAAGTCACGCGCCATGGTAATCGCGGCCGATACCCACCCGCAGACCATCGCCGTGGTACGTGTGCGCGCCGAACCCTTGGGCATTGCCGTGCATGTCGCGCCGGTGGCCGATATCGCGGCCGTGGTGGCCGCCGAAAAGCCCTTCGCGCTGCTGCTGCAATACCCTGGCACCACCGGGGAAATCCGCGACCTGACGGCGGATATCGCGGCCGTGCATGCCACGGGCGGGCTGGCCATCGTGGCGGCCGATCCGCTCTCGCTGGTGCTGCTGACGCCGCCGGGCGAGATGGGTGCCGACATCGTCATCGGTTCCTCGCAGCGCTTCGGCGTGCCGCTGGGCTATGGCGGGCCGCACGCCGCCTTCATCGCGGTGAAGGATGCATACAAGAGGCTTTTGCCCGGCCGCCTGATCGGCGTGTCGATCGATGCCGCCGGCGCGCCCGCCATGCGCCTCGCGCTGCAAACGCGCGAGCAGCATATCCGCCGCGAAAAGGCCACGTCGAATATCTGCACCGCGCAGGTGCTGCTGGCCGTGATGGCCAGCATGTATGCCGTGTGGCATGGTCCGGAAGGATTGCGCCGCATCGCCACCCGCGTGGCACTGCAAGCCCGCCTGCTGGCGGGTGCGGCGCGCTTCCCGATCCGCCACGCCGCCTTCTTCGACACTGTGGTGTTCGAGACCGGCGCCAAGACCGAAGCCGTGCTCGATGCCGCGCGCAAGCTGGGCTTCAACCTGCGCCGCGTGGATGACGGCGCGGTGGGCGTCGCACTGGATGAAACCGTCACGCGCGACGAACTGGAATTGCTGGCCGAAGTGCTGGGCGGCAGACTTGGTGCGACGCAAGGCGGCATCCCCTCCTCGCTCGACCGCGCAGGCCCGATCCTGACCGCCGAGGTCTTCCACGCGCACCACTCCGAACACGCCATGCTGCGCTACATCAAGCGGCTGGAGGACAAGGATGTCGCACTCAACCGCAGCATGATCGCGCTGGGTTCGTGCACGATGAAGCTGAACGCGACCGCGGAGATGATCCCGGTCACCTTCCCCGGCTTCGCCAATATCCATCCCTTCGCGCCGGCCGACCAGGCGCAGGGCTACATCACCATGATCCGGCGGCTGGAATCCTGGCTTGCCACCATCACCGGCTTCGCCGCCGTGTCGCTGCAACCCAATGCCGGGAGCCAGGGCGAATATGCTGGGCTGCTCGCCATCCGCGCCTATCACCGGGCGCGCGGCGAAGGGCACCGGGACATCTGCCTGATCCCCTCCTCCGCGCATGGCACCAACCCCGCCAGCGCGGTGATGGCCGGCATGAAGGTGGTGGTCTGCGCCTGCGACAAGGACGGCAACATCGACTTCGCTGACCTAAAGGCCAAGGCCGAACAGCACAGCGCCAATCTGGCCGCGCTGATGGTCACCTACCCCAGCACGCATGGCGTGTTCGAGGCCGCGATCCAGGACATCTGCGCACTGATCCACGCCCATGGCGGCCAAGTCTACATGGACGGCGCCAACATGAACGCCCAGGTGGGGCTGACAGCACCCGGCCTGATCGGCGCGGATGTCTGCCACCTGAACCTGCACAAGACTTTCTGCATCCCGCATGGCGGCGGCGGGCCGGGCGTCGGCCCGATCGGGGTTGCGGCGCATCTGGCACCACATCTGCCCAACCACCCGCTGCTGGCCGAAGCCGGCCCGGCGACAGGCTTTGGCCCGGTGTCGTCCGCGCCCTTCGGCAGCGCCGCCATCCTGCCCATCAGCTACGCCTATATCCGTATGATGGGCGCCGAAGGGCTGACGCGTGCGACGCAGGTGGCCATCCTTTCGGCCAACTACATCGCAGCCCGCCTGCGTGATCACTACCCGATTCTGTATCGGGGGATGAACGGCATGGTCGCGCATGAATGCATCCTGGACTGCCGCGGCTTCCAGCAGGGCGGCGGCGTGCTGGTCGAGGACATCGCCAAGCGCCTGCAGGATTACGGCTTCCACGCGCCCACCATGTCCTGGCCCGTCACCGGCACGCTGATGGTCGAGCCGACCGAAAGCGAGCCGAAGGACGAAATGGACCGCTTCATCAGCGCCATGGCGCAAATTCGCGAGGAAATCCGCGCCATCGAACAAGGCCGCGCCGACAAACAGGACAATGTGCTGAAGAACGCGCCGCACACCGCGATCGAGGTCATGTCCGACAGCTGGAGCCACGCCTATTCCCGCGAACAGGCGGCCTTCCCGCTGCCCTTCGTGCGCGCTGCCAAGTACTGGCCGCCGGTCAAGCGCGTGGACAATGTGCATGGCGACCGCAACCTGGTCTGCACCTGCGCGCCGCTGGAGGAATACGCACAGGCCCAACAACAACTGGCGGCGGAGTGAAGGACCGCTTCGCGGCACCGCCTCCCGGCGGGTGGGAAACACTCTCCACCCGCACCGTGCTGCAAGACCCATGGTTGCACGTTGCCGCCGAGCGTGTGCGCACGCCGGCGGGCACAGTGCTGGACCCCTTCTGGGTGTTGCTGCAACCCGATTGGGTGACGGTGATCGCCATCACCGATGACCAGCGTATCGTGATGATCCGCGAATGGCGCCAGGCCGTGCGAGAATTCGTGCTGATGGTCCCCGGCGGCGTCATCGAGGGCGATGATCCGGTCGCCACCGGCGCCAAGGAACTGGCCGAAGAAACCGGCTATCGCGCCGCGCGCCTGCGCCATGCCGGCAGCATGTTCCCCGACCCCGCGCGCATCGCCAATCGCTGCCATGTCATCCTGGCCGAGGGCTGTGAGCTGGCCGGCGTGCAGCAGCTCGAAGCTGGCGAGACCATCGAGCCGGTGTTGCTGCCGATCGCCGAAGTCCGTGCCATGCTGCTGCGTGGCGAAATAGAAAGCGGTCTGCACGCCGCATCGCTGTTGCGTGGCCTCTCGGCCGCCGGATTGATGGAGAAGCCCTGATGCGCGTGATCCCGGTCGAACAGCGCCATCGCGCCGCGTGGGATGTGCTCTATGCCGGCTATGCGGAATTCTACCGCGTGGCGCAGACGCCCGCGATGCGCGACACGGTCTGGTCCTGGCTGCACGACCCGGCCCATGAATGCAGCGGCCTGATCGCCGAGGACGCCTCTGGCCGCGCCCTCGGCCTCGCGCATTACCGCCCCTATGCGCGGCCCTTGCGCGCCTCCGTCGGCTGTTTCCTGGACGACCTTTTTGTCGCCCCCGATGCGCGCGGTTCAGGCGCCGCACCCGCGCTTCTGGCGGAACTGCGCCGCCTGGCCGGCGCGCATGGCTGGGAGCTCGTGCGCTGGATCACGGCGGATGACAATCACCGCGCCCGAACGCTGTATGACAAGCACGCCACCCGCACCTGGTGGGTCACCTACGACATGCCACCCGATGCCCAGTGACGCCGCACCGCGTGACTGGCGCGCGGAACCTGACGGCACCTCGCATGATCATACGCGCTTCGCCGCTTGGCAATCGGCCGCGGCGGAGGTGCAGGGCTGGTTCTCCGACATGTCGGCCGCGATCTGGGACGGTTTCCTGGGCCAGCAGGCCGCCTGGCACATGGCGGGCGATATGCTGGAGATCGGCTGCGCCTATGGCCGCGCGGCGATGATGTTGGGGCTGCATGCGCGGCTGGGCGAGACGCTGCGGCTGATCGACTACCAGCCGCATCACATCCGCGATGCGCCAGCGCGCATCCGACCGCACAGCCAGGGCAGCATCACCGCCATCCAGACCTATTCCGAGCGCCTGGATCTCGGGCAGCTGCCCATGCGCGGCACGCGCTTCATGCATATCGACGGCGACCATGGCCGCTGGGGCCTGCACAATGACATGATACTGGCCGACCATGCCCTGGCCGCGGATGGGCTGCTGGTCCTGGATGATTTCCTGGCACCGCAATTCATGGGTGTCACGCTGGGCGCCATCGAATGGATGGCGCAGCACCCGCAGAGCTTCGAATTTGTGATGGTCGGCTTCAACAAGGCCTATCTGGCGCGGCCGCGCTTCGCCGGTGACTACCTGCACTTCATCCGCGACGCCCTGCCCGCGCATCTGCACGCCCTCGGCCATCATGATTTCAGCCTGTGGCTGACCGATGAACGCCGCGCCTGTTCCTGCTTCGGCATCACGCAGCGGCAATATGAGCGCGACTTCATCACCCGCGAATTCGCCATGGGCAAGCCCGACAAGCGGCCGGACGGAAAGCCCGAATTGTGATCGCCCGCCGCGCGCTGCTGGCCACGCCGCTGCTGGCGCGGCCGGCTGCGGCCTTCGACACCCGCGCGGAATGGCACGACCCCTTGCGCAGCCGCCGCATCCCGGTGCTGATCCGCCTGCCCGATACACCGCCGCCCCACCCCCTCGTGCTGATCAGCCATGGGCTGGGCGGCACGCGCGACGGCCTGGCCTATTTGGGCGAGGCGCTGCGCGCCGCCGGCTGCATCGCGCTGCACCTGCAACACCCGGGCAGCGACGCCGACACCGCCAACCTGCGCAACGCCGTGGCCGACCCTGATGTGGCGCTGGCGCGCCTCGCCGATGGAGCCTTCGCCCTCGACCAGGCGGCGCGCATGTGGCCCTTGCGCGCGAACGCCATCGCCGCCGCCGGCCACAGCTTCGGCGCCTGGACAGTGCAGCATTGGCTGGGCCAGCGCCTCGGCCCGCAGGGCCTGTCATACCGCGAACCGCGCATCCGCCTGGGCATCGCCATTTCCCCGGCGCCGACCCGCCGGCTGGCGCCGGCCTTCGCCATGGCGGGTGTGGACACGCCCATGCTGCACATCACCGGCAGCCGCGACACCAGCCCGCTCGACCAGACCACGCCGCAGGACCGCACTTTGCCCTTCCGCGCCACCCCCGATGGCGTGCCCGCAGCCCTGCTGTGGCTGGATGGTGCCGATCACATGAGCTTCGCGGGCGATGCGCGTTTCGGCACCGGCACGCATGCGCGCGTGGCGGGTGTGGCGGTGATGTTCCTGCGCGCCATGCTGCTGGCCGACCAAGGCGCGCGCGGCCGCCTGCTGGCCGGCGCGCGCGGCCTGCTGCGGCAGGAGGACAGGCTGGAGACGCGCGCCATCGCATGAGCGCAAGCGCCAGATGGCGGGCCGCCGCGTGCCGCGCCACAACCCAACCATGAGCCAGATGTCCGGCCGCGCCTGGGGCCTGTTGATCCTGTTGTCGGTGCTGTGGGGCGGCAGTTTCCTGTTCGTGGGCCTCGCGGTGCGCGAATGGCCGCCGCTGTCCATCGCGCTGTCCCGCGTGGCGCTGGCCGCGCTGGCACTGTGGCTGTTCATCGCCTGGCAGCGCGAGGCCCCGCGCCTGGACGGCCCCGCGCTCCGCGCCCATGCCGGCATGGGGCTGCTGAACAACGCCATCCCCTTCGTGCTGATCATCTGGGCGCAGGGCACGCTGCCGGCCGGGGAGGCTGCCGTCTTCAACGCGACCACGCCGCTGTTCGGCGTGCTGGTGGCGCATGCCCTGGCCACCGAGCGCGCCACGCCCAAGCGCGTGGCAGGCGTGGCCCTGGGCATGCTGGGCGTGGCCGTGATGGTCGGCGCGGATCCGCTGGCCACACCCTGGCCGGCGGCGCTGGCCATGCTCGGCGCCACCTTCAGCTACGCGCTGGCCGGGCAATGGGGCCGGCGCTTCCGCACCCTGGGCGTGCCGCCCATCCATGCGGCCGCCGGGCAGACCAGCGCCGCCACGCTGCTGCTGCTGCCGCTGGCGCTGTGGTTCGAGGCGCCAGGCATGCCGGGGCCGACCACGATCGTCGCATTGCTGGGCCTGGCGCTGATCTCCACCGCCATTGCCTATGCCATCTATTTCCAGCTGCTGGCGCTGGCGGGGTCCGTGAACCTGCTGCTGGTGACGCTGCTGATCCCGGTCTCCTCCTTCGCGATGGCCGCGGTGTTCCTGGATGAGTCCCTGGCGCCGCGGCACCTGCTCGGCATGGCCGGGATCGCCGCCGGGCTGGCGCTGATTGATGGCCGATTGTTCAGGCGCAAGAGCGGTTGATGCAGCGCAGCATCCCGCCTATCCATGCTGTCACAGGAAGGTGACACA
>JAPLOK010000146.1 GCA_026400775.1 Alphaproteobacteria bacterium
CCAGCCCGTGCCATTCGCGCAGGAAGCCGATGAAGCCCAGCACCACCACCGGCGCTTCCGCGCGCGGCGGAGCGGGCGGGTACTCATCCAGGTCGAAGCCATTCGGCACCACCGTGATGCGCGACGGCACAACGCCCGCGCGCGACACATGCCCGGCCAGCACGGCCGTCACCGGCAGCACCTGCGTGGCGCGGCGCCAGGCGAAGCGCTCGCTGGCCGCGGCCAGGCGGCGCCATGACAGGCGGCCGAATTGCGCGCGTTCCTCCGCGAGCGGGGAATTGACCTCCAGTAACAGCGGCAGCCGGCGGCGCGCGGCGACCAGCGCGCCTGCGGGGTGGAACAGGTTGGCGCGTTCGTACAGCACATCCGGGGCGAAGCGTGCGGCGGCACGGTCCAGGCGCCAGGCGGCGGGCAGTGCATAGGCCATCTCCGCCAGCTCCCCCACCCAGCCGGGCAGATGCGCGCGCAGGCGGCCAAGCCAGCGGCTCTCCCCGCCCAGCCTGGCTGCGGCGAAGCCGGCGGGACCCACCACCTGCACCACATGCCCCTGCGCGCGCAGTGCCGCGACCATCGCCTCCAGATGCACGGCCTGGCCGTCGCGCGAGCGGATGCGGTGGCTGTAGAGAATTCTCATGCGGGCACGCCGCGCAGCCAGCGCCGGCCGTGGCCCGCCGCCTGGCGCGCCAGTTCCAGCATGCCGGCGGGGTGCCAGGGGTCGGTCACCATCATGCCCATGCGCTGGCGCCGCTCGGCGACCCAGAGCTGCTTGTAGGCGTCATCACCACGGCCGAAATCCAGCTCGCGCACGGCGTCCTGTTCGATCAGGCCGCGGATCATCAGCGCCGTCAGCACGGTACCGGGAGAGGCCGCCACCGCCGCCTCGTCATGCACCAGCTTCATCAGATGCGCGCGCCCGCCATCGACCAGCCAGTATTGCGCCGCAACCGCCTGGCCGCCCGCGCCGCGCAGCACGCCCAGCCGCGCGGCACCCTGCGCGGCCATGGCGCGCAGCAATTCGGCATCGAAATGCGGGAAGGGCTCTGCGGGCTTCCAACTGCGACCGCGCACGGCGATGAAGTCATCGATCGCGCGATCCAGCGCGGGGCCTGGTGAGGCCACGCGCTCGTATTCGAAATCACGCGCGGCACGGGCCAGCTTGCGCAGGATGGTGTTGCGCAACGCCGCCGGCCGCGCCTGCAGATAGGCAGGCCAGTCGGCCACGACCTCGCGCCAATTGCCGAAATGCCGGAACGCGCCAAGCGCCATACCGCCTTCGCGCAAACCGAGGAGCCACGGTGCCTGGCCGCCAGCCATCGCCTCCAGCCGGGTGGGCGGGCCGCCGCGCAGCAGCCCGGCCAGCGCGCGCCCAGCCGGCTGTGTGGGTGCAGCACCGCGCGCCGCCAAAGGACGCCACTCCAGGCTGTAGGGCGTGACCATGCCGCGCAGTCGCCGCGCATCGGCGAAGAGCGGCACCAGCATCGCATCACCACACAACGCCAGCACCGGTTCCACGCCAGCCGGGCAGGCATGGGCGATGATGCTGTCGTACCAGGCGCGGGTGGCGAACAGATCGCCGCTGCCCGGCGGCGCGAGGAAGGCATCGCACCAGGGCGGCAGGCCGACACGGCCGGGGCGCAGCAGGCGGCTGTCAGTCGCGCAGCGCATAGACCACCCTTCCGGCCCATTCGCGCAGCGCGAGCCAACTGGCGCCCCATTGCTCCGGCGCAGGGCGCCAGTCTCGCCATGCGAATGAAGGTGCCGCGCGCGGCAGCACCGGGGCGGGCGTCACGACCAGGCCGGCGCGCGCGAAGGCCGCCATGGCACGCGGCAGATGCCAGGCATGCGTGACCAGAAATGCGCTGTTGATGCCCTGAGCCTGCAGCATCGTGGTGCTGAAGCGCGCATTGCCGCGCGTGTCGGCGGCCAGTGGTTCGACCCATCGCGCGGGGGTGGCGAAATCCTCCGCGAGGCTCGAGGCCATCAGCGACGCGAGCGCCGGATCACCGGGCGAGAGCACACCGCCGGTCACCAGCAAGGGCAGGCCGGTGCGGCGTTGCAGGGCGGCACCGGCGCGCAGTCTTTGCAGCGTCAGCGCGCCGATTGTGGGGCCGCCCACGCCGCGCGCGACATCGCCGCCGAGCACGATGATCGCGGCCGGTGGGGAGGCCAGCGCGGGCGTCGTGACCTCGCGCTCCAGCGACCAGCGCAACAGGCCGGCGACCGCGGGCGTGGCCAGCAGCAGCAGCACGAAGGCCACGAGTGCCGCGCCCAGCCCCGCGCGGCGCGAACCCCGCGCGGCGGCGAGTGCAAGCACCAGGCACAGCAAAAGCAGTGCCAACGGCGGCAGCAGCAGAGTGGTCAAGACACCGCCTCCATGCTGCATGCGGGCGTGTCGGCCGCCACGCCAAAGCGCACCTCGCGCCAGGTGCCGCTGCGCCCACCCATCTCCTCGGTGAAGAAGGCGTAGAACTCATCGAGCCAGCGCAGCAGTGCCTCGCGCTGCGCCAGGTCGCGCACATAAGGTGTGTTGCCCGGCTCCAGCGAGGGCGAGTGATAGGTCAGCACGAAGACCCTATGCCCGGCGGCGAACATCGCGCGCGTCAGCCGCTTGGCCTCGTTGATCGTCATGCCCTCGGGCGTCAGGCGGATACGCTCCAGCAGGCCCAGGCGCGATGCGACGCCGCTCAGGCGCAGCCGCTGCGACGAAGGGTGGAACAGCGCGGGTGCAAGCCACCCGCCATGCCGGTGCGCCAGGCGCCCGACCAATGCGGCGGAGACAGGGATTTCCATCAGGCTGCGTTCGCGATCGACCCAGTAGGGCGCGAGCGAACCACGCCAGAAGTCCTCAGGCTGCCGCTGTACGCCGGGCGGCCAACAGGCGGCGACGGAACTATCCGCGACATAGCCCAGGCGCTTGAGGATGTCCGCGCTGCGCAGGCCGACACCGAAGCGGCCGGTGCGGTAGATCAGCGGGTGGCGCCCGAAGGCTTCGGCCAATGCTTCGGTCAGGCGTTGCGCCTTGGCAAGCTCGGTCGCGACCGGCAGGTTGCCGGCGTAGGAGGTATCGTTGCCCACCACCTCGGTAAAGGGCGGCGTGACCCAGGGGTGCAGCTGCGCGCCGACATCGCACAGGCCGCTCTGGTGCAGCTCCCGCAGCGGCGCGCGTCCCGAATCCTGCGCGACGACGGGGTAGTCGGTCAGGTAGACGGGCACCACGCCGTGGCGCTCGAAGACGCGATGCGCCAAATGCTGGCTGCGCATGGAGGTGACGTCCCGGTTGTGCCGGCAAAAGGGGCGCGACCAGTCGAATGCCTCCTCCGCATCGACCATGGTGACCAGGATGGGCGATGCCTGTGCCGACCGCCCGGCGGGTGTGTGGAAGCGCGGGTCGAGGATGGAGGCGGTGCAGCCGAGCGCGGTCTCGGGCGTGCCGGCGGGCGGTGCATGGGCGGTGTTGCCCAGGCCGTAGATGCCAAGCGTGCGCGCGGCCACGCTGCGCATGCTGAATTCCTGCGCGACGAGTGCGGCGCCTGCCGCGCCCAGGCGCTGGCGCAGCGCGGCATCGGCCAGCAGCGGCAGCACGGCGGCCAGGTATTGCGCGGCGTCGTCGAACAGGAAGCCGGTTTCGCCCGGCAGCACGAAGCCGTCATTCACGCCGGGCAGGCGGCGCGCGACCACTGGCAGGTGATGCCCCATTGCCTCGGGC
>JAPLOK010000324.1 GCA_026400775.1 Alphaproteobacteria bacterium
TGGGAGAGGCGGGTTTCGTATTTGTGGCTCATGCTGTGGCTTTCGTGGTTTCGGGGCGCGAGGCCCATTCGGTCCAGCTGCCGTCATAGACGGCGGGTTCTGCAAAGCCTGACTGCACCAGGCCGAGGGCGAGCACGCAGGCGGTCACGCCGCTGCCGCAGGAGGTGACGACAGGCCGCGTGCCATCCACGCCGGCGGCGGTGAAGATCGCGCGCAGGGCGTCGGCGCTTTTGATGCGCCCGTCAGGGCCGGCCATCTCGGACACCGGCACATTGGCAGCCCCTGGCATATGCCCCGAGGGCAGGCCCGCGCGCGGTTCAGGCGCCGTGCCATCGAAGCGGCCTTTGGCGCGCGCATCCAGAATCAGCGCGCCGCCCTCAGACACGATGCGCTTCACATCGCCGATGCCGCGCAGCATGCCCGCACGAAAATCCGGCACGAACACAGCGGGCGCGGCTGCCGCGGCGGGGCCTGATTCCACCGGCCGCCCCTCGCGCACCCAGCCCGGCAGGCCGCCATCCAGCACCGCCACCTGGTCATGCCCGAACAGCCGCATCATCCACCAGCCGCGCGGGCTGCTGCGCAATCCGTGCTGGTCGTAGAAGACGATGCGCGATGCGTTCGACACGCCGAGCGCGCCCACAAGCTTCGCGAAGCGCGCCGGCGTGGGGACCATGTGCGGCAGGTCGGTATCCGGGTCGGCGATGGCGTCGATATCGAACATCCGCGCGCCCGGAATCCGCGTTTGCGCAAAGGCGTCGTGCTTGTTGCCAGGCTCCCCCGGGAGATAGGTCGAACAATCGAACACCACCACATCCGGCGCGAAGAGATTGCCGGCCAACCATGCACTGCTGACGACGTTATTCATGCTCCCTCCTCCAGCGTGACATACACGCGACGGTTTTGCTTGCCCTTGTTCTCGAGCTTGGTGACGAGCACGCGCCCGATCTCGGCCGTGCTTGCGACATGCGTGCCGCCGCAAGGCTGCAGATCCACATCGCCGATCCGCACCAGGCGGATGCGCCCGCCGCTGCGCGGTGGCTGCACGGACATGGTGCGCACCAGCTGCGGGTTCGAGTCCAATTCCTCCGGCGTGATCCAGCTGGTGGTGATCGGGTGGTCGGCGGCGACCAGCGCGTTCAGCGCCTCGGTCAGCGCTTCCTTGGTCGGCGGGTCGGGCAGGTCGAAATCCAGCCGCGAGCGATCGGCGCCGATCTGCCCGCCGGTGACGCCTGCGCCTTTGATGAGGCTGCACAGCAGATGCAGGCTGGAATGCATGCGCATATGCCGGTGCCGCCGCGCCCAATCCAGCCGCGCCGTCACCACCGCGCCGACAGGCGGCAACACCACGCCTTCGGCCGGCAGATGCAGCACCGCATCGCCCTCGCCCTTCACCGTATTGGCGACCGGCATCTCGCCGCCATTCCAGAGCAGCGCGCCGGTATCACCCGGCTGGCCGCCGGATTGCGCATAGAAATTCGTAGCCTCCAGCAGCACGCCGGCGGCATCGGCCGCCAGCACGCGCGTGGTTGCCTCGCGCAGATAGGCGTCATCACGGAACAGAAGTGTTGTCATGAACCCCAAGCTTCGCGCAGCCGCGCGCGGTGATGGCGCAGCCACATCAGTGACAATGCGCAGGTGGCGTTGCGAATGCGCTGTTCGTCCAGCAGCGTGAAGGCGTCATCGGCAGGCATGGTGAGAA
>JAPLOK010000360.1 GCA_026400775.1 Alphaproteobacteria bacterium
CATCTTCACATTGGCGGTCTCAACGCCCGTCTGGTCCGACTTCACGCGGACCTTCACATTGTAATCCACCACCCGCTTGACCGGGACCAACACCTTCATTGCCGTGCGCCTCTGATGGGTTTTCGCAGTTGCAACATACACGCGGGGCGGGGGCCGACAAGCGCGGGCGGGACGATGTCACTGGACAAGGGCATGGGTTCTGTGATGCAATTTTTGCATGGGCACACGCAGAGCATTGCCATTGCTGCTGGTCTCCCCGGCCCTGGCGCAGCAGCCGCCCTTGGTGGCCGCCGCAGCCAACCTGCAATTCGCGCTGGAACAGATCGCCGCGCGCTTTACAGCTGAGGGCGGTGGCGCGCTGCGCCTGACCTGGGGTTCCTCGGGCAACATCACCCGGCAGATCGAACAGGGATCGCCGGTGGAATTGTTCTTCTCCGCCGATGAGGAATTCGTCTTCCGTCTGGCCGCCGGCGGCCACACGCGCGACCGCGGCGTGCCCTATGCCGAAGGCCGGCTCGCGCTCTTCGCGCCGCATGGCTCGCCGCTGCGCGCCGAGGATGGCATGGCCGGGCTGCGGGCGGCACTCGATGCCGGCCGCATCCAGCGCTTCGCCATCGCCAACCCCGAACACGCGCCCTATGGCCGCGCCGCCGAACAGGCATTGCGCGCCGCAGGCCTGTGGGACCGCCTGCGCCCGCATCTGGTGCTGGGCGAGAACGTGGCCCAGGCGGCGCAATTCGCGCTCGCCGGCGGCAGCCAGGGCGGCATCGTGGCTTGGTCGCTGGTGCTGGCCCCGGCCTTGCAGCCGCGCGGCACGGCGGCGCAGATCCCCACCAACCTGCACGCGCCGTTGATGCAGCGCATGGTGCTGACGCGTCGCGCCACGCCCGCCGCCGAACGCTTCTATGCCTTCATGCAGGCCGCGCCGGCGCGCGAGATTATGAGCCGTTTCGGCTTCGCATTGCCGGGCGAATGATGGATTGGCGCGCCTTCCAGCTCTCAGTGGAACTGGCGCTGGCGACGCTGGTGATCCTGCTGCCGTTTTCCATCTGGCTGGGGCGCGTGTTGGGCACGCACCGCTTCCCCGGCCGCGGGTTCGTCGAGGCCGCCGTGGCCCTGCCTTTGGTACTGCCGCCCACCGTCATCGGCTTCTATCTGCTCAGCGCTTTCGGCGCTGGTTCCACCTTGGGCCAGGCCTGGCAAAGCGTTTTCGGCAGCGGCTTGGCTTTCTCATTCGAGGGGCTTTTGCTGGCTAGCGTGCTGGTCAACCTGCCCTTCGCCGTGCAGCCCATCCAGAACGCCTTCGCCGCCGTGCCGCCCGTGCTGCGCGAGGCCGGTGCGACCGCCGGCATGCCCCCCTGGCGCGTGCTGCTGCGCGTGGAATTGCCGTTGGCCTGGCCCGGCATCGCCACCGCCGCCGTGCTGACCTTCGCGCATACCTTGGGCGAATTCGGCGTGGTGCTGATGGTCGGCGGCTCCATCCCCGGTGAAACTCAGACCATCGCCATCGCCATCTATGACCGCGTGCAGGCGTTTGACGATGCGGGGGCGGCGGTGATGTCCGCGGTGCTGCTGGGCGTGTCGGTCGTCGCACTCGGCATCACGAACACCTTGTCCCGGCGTGTGGGCCGGCGCCGCCGCGATGCCTGAGGCGCTGGACGCGACATTGCGCGCGACCACACCCGTGCCACTGGACGTGACGCTGCATTGCGCGCCGGGCGAGATGCTGGCGCTGGTGGGTCCGTCGGGCGCGGGCAAATCCACCGTGCTGCGCTGCATCGCCGGCCTGCATCGCGCGGCGGAAGGGGAGGTGCGCTGCGGGGTGCGCTGGTTCGGCAGCGGCGTGGATGTGCCGCCGCATCGCCGCGCCGTCGGCCTGGTGTTCCAGGATTATGCGCTGTTTCCGCACATGACCGCGCTCGCGAATGTGATGGCGGCGATGGGGCATCGCGCGCCTGCCACGCGCGCGGCGGCGGCGCGGGATTGGCTGGCGCGGGTGCACCTGGCGGGGCTGGAGGAACGCCGCCCGGCGGAGCTCTCCGGCGGCCAGCAGCAGCGCGTGGCGATGGCGCGCGCCTTGGCGCGCGAGCCTGCCGTGCTGTTGCTGGACGAACCGTTTTCCGCCGTGGACCGCGCCACGCGCCGGCGGCTGCAGGCGGAACTGGCGCAGTTGCGGCGCAGCCTGTCGGTGCCGATCGTGATGGTCACGCATGACCTGGATGAGGCGCTGGCGCTGGCCGATCGCATGCTGCTGATCCATCGCGGCCGCGCGCTGCAAACCGCCCCGCCGGCCGAGATGCTGGCGCGGCCGGCCAATGCGGAAGTGGCGCGCCTGCTGGACCTGCGCAACATCTACCAGGCCGAGGTGCTGGGCCATGCGGGCGAGCAAACGCGCCTGCGCTGGGGCGAATTGGTGCTGGAAGCGCCGCGCGCGGCGGCCGAAGGCGTGGTGGATCTATTGGTCGCACCCTCGGCCGTGCTGCTGCACCGGCGCGACCGGCCATCCGCCGGCGAGCGCGAAAACCCGGTGCCCTCGCGGGTGCTGGAAGTGCTGGCGCTGGGCGCCGATGCGCGCGTGACGCTGGATGTGGCCGACCCCGCCGGCGGGCCTTTGGTCTTCACGCTGCCCATGCATGCCGCGCGCCGCAACGGCCTGGCGCCTGGCGAGGCCTGCGTGGTCAGCCTGTTGCGCGATGGGTTGCATATCATGCCGCGCGGTTGAAACCGCGGCCCGCCGGGCCTAAACACGCGTCGTTGCAATACGGATGAAAGGCTGTTCCCCATGGGCTACAAGGTCGCAGTTGTCGGCGCCACCGGTGCGGTTGGGCGCGAGATGCTGAAGACGCTGGCCGAGCGCGATTTCCCGGTGAGCGAGATTGTTGCACTGGCCTCCGGCCGGTCCGCCGGCACCGAGATTTCCTGGGGCGATAAAAAGGTGCTGAAGGTCCAGAACCTGGAGACCTTCGACTTCACCGGCACTGATATCGGCCTGTTCAGCCCTGGCGCCAGCGTCTCGGCGGTGCATGCGCCGCGGGCGGCCGCGCAGGGCTGCGTGGTGATCGACAACACCAGCCATTTCCGCATGGAACCCGATGTGCCGCTGGTGGTGCCGGAGGTGAACCCGCATGCCCTGGCGCAGTTCCGCAAGCGGCGCATCATCGCCAACCCGAATTGCAGCACCATTCAGATGGTGCTGGCACTGAAGCCGCTGCACGAGATCGCGCGCATCAAGCGCGTGGTTGTGAGCACTTATCAGTCGGTCTCCGGCGCGGGGAAGGAGGGGATGGACGAGCTGTTCCACCAGACCAAGTCCAGCTTCGTGCACCAGGAACCCGAGCCGCAGCAATTCACCAAGCCCATCGCCTTCAACTGCATCCCGCATATCGACAAATTCATGGATGACGGGTCCACGAAGGAAGAGTGGAAGATGGCGGTCGAGACCCGCAAGATCCTGGACCCCGACATCAAGGTGATCGCGACTTGCGTGCGCGTGCCGGTCTTCATCGGCCATGCCGAGGCGGTGCATGTGGAGTTCGAGAGCGCGATTTCGGAAGCGCAGGCGCTGGCGGCCTGGCGGAAGGCACCGGGCATCCGCGTGTTCGATAAGCGCGAGGATGGCGGCTACATCACGCAACTGGATGCCGCCGGCGAGGATGACACTTATGTGTCGCGCCTGCGGAAGGACCCGACGGTGGAGTTCGGCCTGGCCTTCTGGTGCGTCAGTGACAATCTGCGGAAAGGTGCGGCGCTGAACGCCGTGCAGATCGCCGAGGCGATGGTGAAGCAGGGGTTGTTGGAGAAGCAGGTGGCGTGAAGGCCAAGGGCGGGGTTGAATCCCCGCCCTTCAAGGTCCAAACCAACGACATGTCAGAGCAGACCACCCACGACACCACGCGTGACTCGGTTGCGCGTATCGAAGCCCGGCTGGACCGGCTGGAATCGCGCTTCGATCGCTTCGAGGAACGCTTCCGCCGCGTCGAGACCGATATGCTGGACGTCAAGACCCGCGTCGCCCTTCTGCCCACCGCCTGGACGCTGCTGCTGGGCGGCGCGGGCATCACCATGGGCATCATGGCCTTCGCCCTGGCGCTGGTCCGGTTCGGCGTGACGCAATAGAGCCGCGCCATGGTCGAGACCCCGTCCGCGCCGCGGCTCCACGGCCATGTGAATATCATCACGCCCATGCTCATCGCAGGCTGGGTTCGCGACCAGACCGCCCCGACGCGGCGGCTGGAACTGCATCTGATCCAGGACGGCGCGGTGCGGGCTGTGGCCAAGGCCGACATGATGCGGCCGGAACTGGCCGAGACCGGCTTCGGTGATGGCGCCCATGGCTTCGAGTTCCACGCCCTGTCGCCCGACCATCCGCTGGCACCGGGGCCGGCGGCGATCCGCGATGCGCTGGATGGCGCGGTCATCCCGGAAGGCACCTTCATCATCCCCGGAGAGGCGCTGGCCGCCATGGCGCCCGAACCGCCGGCACCGCGCCGCGCGCCGGAGCCGCAACTGCAAGGCCTTGTGGACCAGGTCTCGGCCGGGCTGATCATCGGCTGGGTTCGTGACCAGGTGGAGCCCTCGGCGCGACTGGAGCTACACATGCTGCAGGACGGCCAGTTGATCGCCGCGGCCATCGCCGACGAGCCACGCGCCGATCTTGTGCAGGCCGGCCTGGGTGACGGGTCGTTCGGCTTCACGCTGCATGACCTGCTGCCGGAACAGCCCTGGAAACCGGGCGCGGCCAGCATCCATGATGCGCGAACCGGCGCGGTCATCCCTGGTGGGTCCGTGATCCTGCCGGAGCAAGGTGGCGCACGGGCCGTCTTCAATTGGCCAGCCTTGGGCAGCGCGCCTGGCATGCCGACTGAACCGCCGCCCCCAGAACCGGTAGTCGCCGAGGTGGCGCCTTCCGCACCCGCGCCTGTCGAAGACGCCGCCCCACCCAGCACGCCGGAACCGACGGCCACCGAAGCGGCGCCCCCTGCACCCGCGCCAGCCGAAGACGCAGCCCCACCCAGCGCGTTGGAACCGCTGCCCACCGCTGTGCCGGCGCCCGAGCCGCCAGCCCCCGCGGCGATCCCCAAAGACGCGCTGCGCCAGCTTCTGCCAGCCGAGAGCGCGCTGAAAACCTTCGCGATCGAACTGGCCATGCAGGCCTATGACGCCCCGGCGCAACCCACCGCCGCCGGTGCCTTCAGCCCGGCCGACGCCATGGCCTATTTCGCCATGGTGCGCCGCTATCGCCCACGCCAGG
>JAPLOK010000204.1 GCA_026400775.1 Alphaproteobacteria bacterium
CGGTGGATGCCGTCACGCTGCACCAGGCCCATGGTGCCGGCGAAGTAATAGGGCCAGATGGTCTCGGAGCCATGGCGTGCGGCGCGGGTGGTGAATTCGTCGGTGATGCGCGCCATGGCCTCCTCCCATGCAATGGGGTGGCACTGGCCGCTGCCCTTGGGGCCGGTGCGCAGCAAGGGCTGCATCAGCCGGTCGGGGTGGTGGATGCGCTCGGCGTAGCGGGCGACCTTCGCGCAGATCACGCCGGCAGTGTAGCTGTTGTCCTCGGCACCGCGCACGCGGCCGATGCGGGTGGGGGAGAGGATCTCCACCTCCAGCGCGCAGGTGGAGGGGCAGTCATGCGGGCACACGCTATGGGCATGGGTCATGGCATGAGCCTAGCCCCCGGCCTGCCATGCCTCAATGCATCAGGCCGGCACGGTGCCGTACAATGCCTCGAAGGCCGCCGCGTCAAACGCCGCAGCCCGAGCATCCAGCAGCTTGCGCCCTTCGCGCAGCGCCACCACCCGGTCGGCGAAGCGCCGCGCCAACTCCACCTGGTGCAGCGCGCAGACCACGGCAATGCCGTTCTCGCGCGCGATGCCGCGCAGCGCGCCCAGTACATTCTCCGCCGATTGCGGATCAAGGCTGGAGACCGGCTCATCGGCCAGCAGCAGCCGCGCCTGCTGGGTCAACACCCGCGCGATCGCCACCCGCTGCTGCTGCCCGCCGGAGAGCGAATCAGCCCGCTGCCCCGCCTGCGCCAGCAGCCCCACCCGATCCAGCGCGCTGAGCGCCAACTGCCGATCCGCCCGCGTGAAGCGCCGCAGCACCACCCGCCAGGTGGGCGCATGCCCGAGCCGCCCGGCCAGCACATTCTCCAGCGCCGAGAGCCGCGCGATCAGGTTGAACTGCTGGAAGATCAGCCCGACCTCGCGCCGCGCCCGACGCAATTCGCCGCCGCGCATCGGCGCCATGTCGCGGCCCAGCACGCGCACCGCGCCGGCATCGGGCGCAACCAGCCGCGTGACGCAGCGGAACAGCGTGGATTTGCCCGCCCCCGAAGGCCCCAGCAGCGCCACGAATTCGCCGGGTGCCACGGTGAAGGACACATCATCCAGCGCGACCGTCGCGCCATAGCGCTTTGCGACACCATCGAGGATGAGCGAGGGCGCCTGCATCAGACCAGCCGCCGCCGCAGCCAGGCGGAGAACTGGTCGATCACCGTGACCATGATCAGCACGATCACCGACAGGGTGAACAGCTTCGGGAAGTCCAGCAGGTCGATCGCCGCCTTGATCTCGATGCCGATGCCGCCCGCGCCCACGATGCCCAGGATGGTGGAGGTGCGCACATTCGCCTCCCACACATAGAGCGACACGGAAGCGAGGTTGGGCATTACCGCCGGCAGCATGGCGTAGGTCACGATCTTGGTGCGGTTGGCTCCCGACAATGCCGCCGCCTCGAGCGGCGCGGGCGGCAGGGTCTCGATCGCCTCGGCATTCAGCTTGGCGATCACGCCCATGGAATGCACGATCATGCCGAGCACGCCGGCGAAAGGCCCGAGCCCGACGGCGGCCACGAAGAGCAGCGCGAAGACGATCGTGTCGATCCCGCGAAACGCATTGACCACCCAGCGCACCGGCAGCGACAGCACCGGCGAGGGCGTGACATTGCGCGCGATGAAGACCGAGAGCGGAAAGGCCAGCAGCGTGGCCACCGCGGTGCCGACGGTCGCGATCGCCACCGTCTCCAGCCCGCGCAGCGCGAAGGCGTCGATGTCCAGCAGCAGGGGCGGCCAGGCGCGCGCGGCCCAGTTCATCAGCCGCGGCAGGCCCTCGATCAGCGCCCGCGGGTCCACCTGCGCCAGGTGCACGCACAGCGCGAAGAAGCCCAGCAGCAGCAGGCCCAAGCCTGCGCGCGCGAGGCTGCGCGCGCTGAGTGGGCGGAACGGCGCCTCCTGGTAGCTGCCATCGGGCAGCCGGCGCGGATACACGCCTCAGGCCGCGCGCAGCACGCCGAGGTCGCGGCCCATCTGTTCCAGGCCGCGATAGGGCGCGTGGGTCGCCGCCACGAAGCCGGTATAGGGCCAGGGCAGGGATTCCAGTTCGCTCTGCGTCAGCCCGGCGAAGACGGCGCCGATGCGGGTGGCCAGCGCCTCATCCATGCCGCGGCGGACCACGACGCATTCATTGGGCAGCGGCTCGGATTCCCAGATGATCTGGTTGGCCGTGGCACTGATGGTGCCGTTGCGGATCATGGTGTTGCGATGCGTGTCCCAGCCGGTGGCCAGGTCGACCTGGCCATTGACGGTGGCCATCTGCGCGGCCGCGGCACTGGCGCCCTCGGCATAGCGGCCGAAGAAGCTCTGCGGTTCGATGTTGCGGCTGCGCAGGAAATGCGTGGGCACCAGCCAGCCCGAGGTCGAGCCGCGGTCCAGCATCTGCATGGACATGCCGCGCGCGCTGTCCGGGAAGCTCGGCACCGACAGGCCCGGGCGGCCCACGATGATCGCCTTGTAGGTGGGGATGCCGTTGACCAGCATCGTGTTCACGATGCGGCTGCCGCCATTCACATGGGCCAGGATATAGCCCCAGGGGCCCATCTGGGCGATGTCGATCTGCTCGTTCTGCAGCGCCACGGAAATGCCGGCCCAGTCATTGGCGACATTCAGCGCCAGTGTCAGCCCGACGCGTTCGGCGACCAGACGGTAGAGCCGTGCCGCGCGACTGTGCCAGGGCGGGCGTGGCCAGCGCGACGGCGCTGCCGAGCAGCAGGTGGCGGCGGGAGGATCGGGTCATCGGGCTCTCCGGAACGAACATGGACCGGGTCAGCCTCGGCGGTTCGCGCGACAGGACGGCGACAGCGCGCAGAACAATTGATGACGGGCCTTGCCTGTGGTGGGCGGGTCACGACAAGTCGGGCGGTTGGGTGCGTGCGGGGCGCAGGGGGTGGCCGGCCGCGCTTGTCCGCCGCCCGCTTGTTCCGCATGCTGCGCGCGGCCGAGGTTGCGTATCGTTGCCCGCCATCCGGGCCGGGGGCGACACCAACAGCCGATCAGGAGCAGCCCATGAGCATCGCCGACGCCAATCGCACCATCGTCATCGGGGAGAACCCCTTTCTGCGCCAGAGCCCGACGGATGGCGCGCCGAACAGCACCGATGCCAGCTTCTGGCGCATCTTCTGGTCGCCCGCCGGCCCGGGCCATGTGCTCTATATGAAGAGCGAACTGACCGGCGCCGATTGGCGCATCTGGTCGGACAATATCGCCATGGCGCGGTGGTTGCAGAACACCGTGCAGGGCATGCTGAACCCGGCTTTGGCCGACACATCGCTGCCGGTGACCGAGGCGGGGTTCGCCGCCCCCGAGGGCGACCCGCGCATCAGCTGGACCGAGCGGCTTTCGGCGCATGACGAGGAGATCTCGCTGACCTGGTACGAGATCGGTGACCCGCTGCTGCTGCATTCGCAGCCGCATCAGGTGCCGGGGCGGCAATATGGGCTGTGCACGCAGCTGGTGCCGGCACTCGGCACGCGGCTCACGCGCAATGGCGTGCAGGCCGCGGGGCGGTCCTGGCCGCGGGAGCGGGAGGGGCGGCCGTTTTCGACCTCGGCGCTGGCATTCGCGGAGAGCTGGACGGAGACGCGGTAAGGTAAGGTGCAGGCTTGCGACAAATTCCCCGAGGGTGCGCAAGTGGTTGATATGCTGGGGTGGGGGCGCATGATGCGCGCTTGCGACAAATTCCGGGCGGGCGGTGGCGCCTGCCTGGGATGGACCGATGCGGTTGTCGAAACAGCGCTTTGGCTAGCGGCGGCTGATCTGGAAGACATCGCGCAGTATCCGCGAGGCTGGTATGATCATGTGTCACCCCAACGCGAGCCCATGCCACCCCAGGAGAGTTCCAGCCTATGTATCCCAGCCTGACGCGCCGCCACTTTGCCGCCATGGCGGCCATGCTCGCCGCCCCGGCTGTCCATGCCCAGGCCGGCTTTCCGAACCGTCCTGTTCGGCTGATCGTGGCCTTCGGCGCCGGCGGCAATTCCGACACCATGGCCCGGCTGATCCAGCCGCGGATGGCGGCGTTCCTGGGCCAGCCGGTCGTGGTTGAAAACCGTGGCGGTGCGGGCGGAACACTCGCCGCGGGCCAGGTCGCGCAGGCGCCGGCGGATGGACACACCCTGCTGTTCGACGCAGTGTCCTTCGTGATCGCCCAGTTCATCCATCGCGGCACGCCCTTTGATTATGAGCGCGACTTCGCGCCGATCGGCATGGTGGCCGAGGCGCCTTATGTGGTCGCGACCTCCGCTGCATCGGGCATCAGGGATTTTGCCGGCGTCATGGCCGCAGCCCGCAGGGACAGCCTGGCCTATGGCAGCCCGGGGATCGGCACGCCCGGCCATCTGACCGGCGTGCTGCTGGCGCATCAGGCCGGGCTGCGGCTGGAGCATGTGCCCTATCGCGGCGGGGCCGAGGTTGCGCGCGACATCGCGGCCGGCACCTTGCCGGTGGGCATCCTGACCGTGAACTCGATCAAGCCCGTGGTGGATGCCGGGCGCGCCGTGGCGGTGGCCATCACCAGCGCCCGGCGCGGCGGCGTGGACGGGGTGCCCACCATCGCCGAACAGGGCTTTCCCGGCTTTGATCAGACCAGCTGGAACGGCATCGTCTGTCGCAGCGGCACGCCGGAGCCGATTCGCCGCCGGCTGGAGGCCACGGTCGATGCCGCCACCGCCGATCCGGAGGTGCGGGCGCGTCTGCAACAGATGGGAGCGCAGGCGGTTCCCGCCGACATGGATGGCTTCACCGCGCGGCTTGCGCGCGAGCGGGACGCCATCGGCCGCATGATCCGCGAGACCGGCATCACCTTCGGCTGAGTTCAGGCCGAGGCCCCGCGCTGGCGCCTTCAGGCGGGGCCCCTGACGGCCCTGCCATGGTTGGCCCGTGCTGTGCCGGCATCAGTGCAGCTTGAACACCCCATTTGCGTATCGCAGCTCCGCCGGCTCCACCAAAGCCGCACTCGCCACCCGCACCGCATGCAGCGGGCCCTCAATCTCCCGCTTCCAGAACTCCAGAAACCTTGAAAGCTCCGGAAACCCCGGCGCCCGATCCAGCTTCTGCCAGATAAACGTCTGCAACACCGAAGGGTGGTCCGGCATCCGGTACAGGATTTCCGCCGTGGTCAGGCGCCAATCGGGAATGCGGATCATCGGGGCCAAGGCATCGAGCATGCATGCGTCCTTTCCAATGCAGGGCGCCGCTTGGCTGGCTGATCCTCGCGCCAGGCACGCTGCGGCGCCCTTCACGCAACCATGATGGCATGGCTCGCTCCGTGGTCCGCAAGCAAAAACGCAACACAAACAATATATTGTCGCTCGTGCCCGGTGAGTGCTGCCAGTGCTGGCAGTCTCGCGTAACGAGTGCCAAGCCCCCTTGACGCGCGCCCGCCCGGATCATAGATAGCTGGCACTCGCGCGGCGTGACTGCCAACAGGTGCGCCGCACGAGGGTTGCCAATCTTGGAACCCCTGAAGGAGGAACAGCCCATGGCTGCCCATTTCCGCCCCCTGCACGACCGCGTGCTGGTTGAGCGCATCGAAGCCGAAGGCAAGACTGCCGGTGGCATCATCATCCCGGACACTGCGAAGGAAAAGCCGCAGGAAGGCCGCGTGATTTCCGTCGGCGCCGGCACCATCAACGAGAAGGGCGAAGTGCGCCCGCTGGACGTCAAGGCCGGCGACCGCATCCTGTTCGGCAAGTGGAGCGGCACGGAAGTGAAGCTCGACGGCAAGGACCTGCTGATCATGAAGGAGTCCGACATCATGGGCATCCTCGTGGACGACGCAGTGGCCAAGGCCGCTTGATTTTGCGCCCTCAGGTGCCGGGCGGCGGCTCCGCCGCCTTGGCTCGCCGGACTGCCGGCGGCGCCCATTCGGGCGCTTGGGCCTAACGGCCACCTGAACAACATCCACAACCGACACATTCAAAAGAGAGATCAAGACAATGGCTGCAAAGGACGTGAAGTTCGGCGCCAATGCCCGTGACCGCATGCTGCGCGGCGTGGACATTCTGGCCGATGCCGTGAAGGTCACGCTGGGCCCCAAGGGCCGCAATGTCGTCATCGACAAGTCCTTCGGCGCTCCCCGCATCACCAAGGACGGTGTGACGGTCGCCAAGGAAATCGAGCTGTCCGACAAGTTCGAGAACATGGGCGCCCAGATGGTGCGCGAAGTGGCCTCGAAGACCAATGACGTCGCCGGTGACGGCACCACCACCGCGACCGTGCTGGCCCAGGCCATCATCCGTGAGGGCTGCAAGGCCGTGGCCGCGGGCATGAACCCGATGGACCTCAAGCGCGGCATCGACAAGGCCGTCACGCATGTCGTGGCCGAGCTGGAAGCCAAGACCAAGAAGATCACCACCTCCGCTGAAGTCGCGCAGGTCGGCACGCTCTCGGCCAATGGCGAAGTCGAAATCGGCAAGATGATCGCCGAAGCGATGGAAAAGGTCGGCAACGAGGGTGTGATCACCGTCGAAGAAGCCAAGTCCATCCAGACCGAACTCGACGTCGTCGAGGGCATGCAGTTCGACCGCGGCTATGTCTCCCCGTATTTCATCACGAATGCGGAGAAGATGATCGCGGAGATGGACAACCCCTACATCCTGATCTTCGAGAAGAAGCTCTCCCAGCTGCAGCCGATGCTGCCGCTGCTCGAAGCCGTGGTGCAGTCGGGCCGTCCGCTCGTCATCATCGCCGAGGACGTGGAAGGCGAGGCGCTGGCCACGCTGGTGGTCAAGGCCATGCTGGAAGACATCGCCATCCTGACCGGTGGCCAGATGATCTCCGAAGACCTCGGCATCAAGCTGGAAAACGTGACGTTGGCCATGCTCGGCCGCGCCAAGATGGTGCGCATCGAGAAGGAAAACACCACGATCGTCGACGGTGCGGGCGAGAAGTCCGAGATCACCGGCCGTTGCGAGCAGATCAAGGCGCAGATCGAGGAAACCACCTCGGACTACGACCGTGAGAAGCTGCAGGAGCGCCTGGCGAAGCTCGCCGGTGGCGTGGCCGTGATCCGCGTCGGTGGCAGCACCGAAGTGGAAGTGAAGGAGCGCAAGGACCGTGTGGACGACGCTCTGCACGCCACCCGGGCTGCGGTTCAGGAAGGCATCGTGCCCGGCGGCGGCACCGCGCTGCTGCGCGCCTCGACCAACCTGGGCAACCTCAAGGGCCTGAACAACGACGAAAATGTCGGCATCGAGATCGTTCGTCGCGCCATCCAGGCGCCGGCGAAGCAGATCGCGGAAAATGCCGGCAAGGACGGCGCGGTTGTGGCCGGCGAGACGCTGCGTTCCAGCGAATGGGCCTTCGGCTACGACGCCCAGCTCGACAGCTACAAGGACCTGATCGCCGCCGGCATCATCGACCCGACCAAGGTCGTGCGCACGGCGCTGCAGGATGCGGCCTCGGTCGCGTCGCTGCTGATCACGACCGAAGCGATGGTCGCCGAGCGCCCCGAGAAGAAGGCGGCTCCGGCCGGCGGTCCGGGCGGCGGCATGGGTGACATGGACTTCTGATCCCGCAAGGGTTCGGAGCACCGAAGGGGCGGTCCGTAAGGGCCGCCCTTTTTTCGTATCAGCGCGCCCGGTCCAGCGCGGTACGCAGCGCCGCCAACCCGGGCAGCAGTGCTGCCAACTCCAGCCCAGCCGCCACTTCCGCCAGATCCGCCGCGGCGCCGGCCACCGCCGCTTCCCGCCGTGCCCGCCCGGCCTCGGTCAGCATCACCCGCTTGGCGCGCCCATCGGCCGGGTCAGGTTCCAGCCGCACGAAGCCGCGTTCCTCCAGCCTTTGCAGCGTGTTGGTCATGGCCGCTTTCGGCACCTGGAAAGCGCGCGCGATCGCACCCGGCGTGCGCCCATCCCCCAGCCGCACCAGATGGTTCAGGACGGTGAAGTGCGGCAGGCGCAGCCCGTCGGCCTGGGCGCGGTCGAAGCGGTTGCGCGCCAGCTGCTCGATGATGCCGATCTCGTTCAGGACAGCGAAAATGGGGGGGGCTCTCACTGAGGCACTATACGCGATTCGGCCGGCCAGCGCGGGGTGGGTGGCGCTTGCCGCGTGGGCCAGCCCAGCCGCCCCAGCATCTGCACCGTGCCGCCCTGGCCCAGCAGTGCCTGGACCTCGCGGTAAGGCTGAGCCATGGCGGGGAATTCCTGCAAGGCCTGGCTGACCGGCTGCACCGCCAGCCCCAGCCCAGTTGCGGCCAGGTTCAGCCGCAGCCAGTCCCGCCCCGCGGCCAGTTGCTCGGCGCGGCTATTGCCCGGCGTCGCCTGCCAGACGAAGGCGTTGGTGCCCTCGAAAGTGGCGCGGTATTGCGCGAAGCCGATCTGCCAGCCCGGGCCGCCAGGTTCCATGGCCGCCGGCGTCAACTGGCCGGCGGCGATCATGCCGTCCATCTGCGGCCCCCACAGCGACACGCCATCCGGCTGCGCCGCCACGGCCGCACTGCCGAAGCGCATCAGCCGCACGGTTTCCATCCAGGCCGCGCGGTCCTCGGCCTCCACCACCCAGGCGCGCCAGGCGATGTCGCGGATGCGCGTGATGTCCCGCGTTTCGGCCCCGAAGGTGGTGGGGGCCAGCAAAGCGGTACGCAGGCCGGCCACCGCCGAATCATCCACCGGGCGCGTCGCGTCATAGGGCTGCTTGGCCGAACGCCGGGCTGGGGCGGCGGCGAAGAGCGGGTCGGGCCGGCCGCCCTGGCGCAGCACCAGCCGCGCCACCGGCCGCCCATCCAGCCGCGGCTGCGGCTCGCCCTCGGGGAAGGGGGTGATATCCGCCTCCAGCCCCAGTTCCAGCGACGCCAGGCGGAACAATTCCACGAAGGCCCCGAGCCCGATGACGATCTGCCGATCGAAGGGGTCGGTCTCCGGCAGGCGGCGGTCCAGGTCGCAGAACAGGGTCACGGTATCGGCGCCGTCCAGGCGCATCAGCCAGGGCTGGCGATTATGCGGGTTGGGCGCCAGCACCGCCCAGGCAGCAGCGCGCAGGCGGGGGTCGGTGGCGGTGCTAGCGTGTGCTGCGCGCCAGGGCCCGAGCGGCTCGGCCCGGGCGCTTCGCCACAGCCCGTTCTGCTGGGTCAGGATGATGCCGGTGGCGGCGGTGATGAGGTGTCGGCGTTGCATGGGCGACTCCTATGGTTCGATATCGAACGACATAGTTCGAAATCAAACAATATGCAAGCCCCTTGTCACGCTGGCCCGCCTGGCGCATCTCCCCCTCGTCACCTGGGTGAGCGCCTGTCGCGGGCGCTGAGAGGCGGGATGCATCCCGCGAGCCTTGGAACCTGATCCGGTTCGCACCGGCGAAGGGAGTGGTGGATGGTCCGCTGTCTCTGTCTTCGCACGCGCGCGCGCCGGCTGGAGGGAATGGGATGGACCGTCGCTCGCTTCTGGCCGCCTTCGCGGCTGCACCCGCCATCGCGCAACCGGCCCGCAGCCGGACCTTGCGCTTCATGCCACAGGCCGCACTCGCCGCACTCGACCCGATCTTCAACCCGACCACGATCGTCTCGACGCATGGCTTCTGCGTCTTCGACACGCTCTATGGCGTGGACCGCGCACTGCGCCCACGCCCGCAAATGGCCGAGGGGCACCAAGTATTGGCCGATGGCCTGACCTGGACCATCACCCTGCGCCCGGGCCTGCGCTTCCATGACGGGGAGCCCGTGCGCGCGGCCGATTGCGTCGCCTCGATCCGCCGCTGGGCGTTGCGCGACAGCTTCGGTCAGGTGCTGATGCGCGCCACGGCGGAACTGGCAGCACTGGATGACCGGCGCATCACCTTCCGCCTGCACCGCCCCTTCCCGGTGCTGCCCGACGCGCTGGGCAAGGTGGCTGCCAGCCCCTGCTTCATCATGCCCGAGCGCATCGCCGCCACGCCGCCGACGCAGTCCATCACGGAGGTGATCGGCTCCGGCCCCTGGCGCTTCAACGCGGCCGAGTTCCGTTCAGGCGCGCTCTCCACCTACACCCGCAACGACGCCTATATCCCGCGCGAGGAGCCGGCCGAGGTCACCTCCGGCGGCAAGCGCGTGCATTTCGACCGGCTGGAACTGACCTGGATCCCCGATGGCGGCACAGCCGCCGCCGCACTGCGCACCGGCGAGATCGACTGGATCGAATACCCGCTGCCCGACCTGGTCCCCGTGCTGGACCGCGACCGCGGCACCCGCACCCAGATCTATGATCCCACGGGCTTCCTGGGCTTCCTGCGCTTCAACCACCTGCACCCGCCGTTCAATGATGTGCGGGTGCGGCGCGCCATCCGCGATGTGCTGGTGCAGTCCGACTATATGTCGGCCGTGGCGCTGCCCGGGGACTGGCAGGAATGCCATGCCATGTTCCCCTGTGGTCTGCCCGGTACGCTGGAATTCCCCGCAGCACCCCGTGTGCTGGACGCAGCCCGCGCCGCGCTGCGTGAGGCAGGCTACAATGGCGAGCCCATCATCCACATCAACCCGACCGACTTCCCGGCCGTCACCCAGCAGGGCCGCGTCACGGTGGATCTGATGCGCCGCCTGGGCCTGAACATGCAGCCTTTCGAGAGCGACTGGGCCAGTGTCATCGCGCGCCGCTCCAACCGTGGCGCGCCTTCGGCGGGCGGGTGGCATCTGCACAACACGAACTTCCCCTCACCCGGCATCGCCAACCCCGCGCTGTCGCCCATCATCCGCATGCATGGCGAGGGTGCGTGGTTCGGCTGGCCCTCGGACCAGGGCGTGGAGGCAGCGGTCCAGGCCTGGATCGAGGCGCCCGACGCCACCGCCCAGGCCACCGCGATGGACCGCCTGCAACGCCTGGCCTGGGATGCCGTGCCCTTCGCGCCCACCGGCCTGTTCCGCCTGCGCACCGCCTTCCGCCGCGAATTGGACGGCGTGCTACAGGCGCCAAGCCCGATGCTGTGGAACCTCAGGCGCGCCTGATCCTCCAGAGACCGCCTGGCCACAACGGCGGGTCGGCTGCGCGGGTCTTTTCCGCCCTTGAATCGTTGCCGGACTGGCCGATGCAACAAGCATCGGCGGAGTCCGGCGCCTTTCAGGGACGAAAAATCCCTCGCGCATCCTCAACCGCCACCATCGCCAAACGGTCTCTCAGCGCAACTCGATCTCCCGCACCACCTGCTGGCGCGTCGCCCCCGCATCGATCACGCGCTGCCCGGGGCGCGTGAAATCGATCCGGTTCAGGTTGATCATCCGCACTTCACGGTTGGCGACGGTGTGGAAGTAGAGAATGCGGTTGCTCAGGTCGGTGGCCGTGGTGATCTGCGTGGCGCCGGCGATGTCGCGGGCCTGCTGGGCAGTGGCGGCCAGCGAACCCAGCGGGATGTTGAAATTGTCCAGGATGCGGAAGGCCTCGAACACTGCATCCTGCGCACTGGCCAGCGGCCGGGCGGTTGCGGTCATCACCGCGGCGCGCACGAAGCGCGAGGGCGGCGTGAAATCGCCGGGCAAGCCCAGCAGCCCGGACCCGGCACCGAGGGGAGCGAAGCGCCGGCCGTCGATCTCGATCGGCGCGCGCGAGCCCTGCACCAGCCCCACATAATTGCGCAGATTGGTCAGGTGCCAGTCATAAGAGGGCGAATTGGTCACCACGCCCAGGAATGCCTCATGCACTCGAACCTGGCCGCCATCCACGATCTCGATGATGACCGAGGCGCCGGTAGGGTCAGCGATCTTCCAGTGGAAGGGCAGGGGGGCGGCGCCGAAGCGCGGATCATCGACATTGACCACCCGCACTTCACCGAGCGCTTCGCGCACCTGGGCCACGCTGCGGAAGGATGAGAGCATCCATTGCATGAAATCGCCGACGCTGAGCGATCGATCGGCCTGGGCGGGGTCGAAGGGCGCGAGGCTCATGAAATCCGGAAAATAGTACATTCCTACATACAGCCCGGCCTCATTGATGCCATCGGGCCCGAAAGGCTGGCCATAGGCCATCAGCGACACGAAGCCGTATTGTGCGGTCCAGCGCTTGCCGTTCAGCCCCGCCGGCGTCTGCCCGACAAAGGCATGGCCGCGCGGCGAGATCACGAACTGGTCATGATTGGCATCGCCCAAGGCCCATTCGACCGTCCTGGCCGCGATCACCGCGCCATCAACCGAGCGCAGAGAAATGCCCGTGCAGGCCAGAATGTTGCTGGTGGGAAGCAGCAACGCGAACAAGTAGATGGCGATTTTCTTCATGACAGCGTCCTCAAGCAAATAGAAGTTGCCGCTTTCGTGCTGGTTTCGCAACGCCCCCCCCGGTGGCGGCGTTGCTGCCAGCGCGCATCAGTCGCCCCGCCGCCGCACTGGCCCCACCCATTCACGATGCTGGGGTGGAAGCCGCCGTTCAGGCCTGGATCGAAGCGCCGGATGCCACGGCTCAGACGGCCGCGATGGACCGCCTGCAGCGCCTGGCCTGGGATACGGTGCCTTTCGCGTCCACTGGCCTGTTCCGGCTGCGCACTGCGTTCCGGCGAGAGCTGGAAGGCATGTTGCAGGCGCCGAGCCCGATGCTGTGGGATCTCAGGCGAGCCTAGGCCAACAGCAGCCCTGCCACCCCGCCGGCCAGCAGCACCCATAACGGGCTGCGCGACGTCAACCAGAGAAACGCGGCACTGCCAGCCGTCAACAGCGGTGCGGCCCAGAAGGTGAAGGCAGCCTCGCCCAGGATGAAGCCGCTCGCCGCCATCAACCCCAGCGCCACCGGCACCAGCCCCGCCTGCGCCGGCTTCAGCCACCAGGCGCCGGCCAGCCGGTCGAGCCAGCCCGCCACCGTCCAGGCGATGCTCGCCGCCGGCCCCAGAATGCCGATGGTCGCCAGCGCCATGCCGCCCCAGCCGCCCACCTGCATGCCCATCACGCTGGCCGAGAGGATATTCGGCCCCGGCGCCGCTTGGGCCAAGGCATAGAGCTGGGTGAAGGTCGCATCATCCATCCAGCCCCGCGCATCGACCAGGATGCGGTGCATCTCGGGCGCCAGCGCATTGGCCCCGCCCACCGCCAGGATCGACAGCAGCGCAAAACTGCCCAGGATTTCGAGCCAGTTGGGCGTCATGCGCGCCAGGCCCGGCGCAGTGACATCGCCACACAGACCGGCACCGCCACCAGCAATATCCAGGGCAGCGGAATGCGCCAGATGGCGGCGGCGGCACAGATGGCGAGCACGGCGGCGATCTGCTCGGGCGGCGGCCGCACCTTGGTGCCGGACTTCAAGGCGGTGCCAAGCGCCATGCCGGCGGCGGCCGCCGCCACACCCTGCATGAAGGCATTGACCCAGGCGTTCTGGCCGAATTCCTGCCAGATCAGCACCAGCGAAATCACCACGCAGAGTGGCAACAGGAAGAAGCCGCCCAGTGCCGCCGCCGCACCCGCGAAACCCGCGCATTGCCGGCCATAGATCACCGCGAAATTGCCGATATTCGGCCCCGGCAGCACCTGCGCCAGGCCCAGCAATTCGGCGTAGCGACGATCATCGAGCCAGCCGCGGGATTCGACCAGCACCTGGCGCGCCCAGGCCACCGCGCCGCCAAAGGCCAGGCCACCGATCTGCAGGAAACCAAGGAATAACTGGGCTGGGGTGGGATTGGGCATGCAGTGGCCAGCCTGCGCGGCGGGCGTGGCGCTGTCCATCCGCTACAGGCGCGAAATCCGCCCCGGATGCGCGCGGCCCGTCACCACCTCCCACACCCCGATCATGTTCCCCCGGAACCGCCCCCAGCGATCCGCCCAGGGTTCCGGAAAGGGGCTGCGCGCCAGGTTCATCGCGATATGCCGCGCCACCGAGCGCAGCGCGTGGCTCCACGGATAGCTGCCCTTGCGCGCGAGATAGATGGAATTGACCACCTGGGAATAGCCCAGCCGCAGCCCCGGCTGCCGCGCCGATTTCACGCCCAGATGCACGCCGCGCGCACCTGCCAGCCGCAGGATGGTGCCGTAAGGCAGCAGGCGGCGGGTGAAGTCGATATCCTCGTACCAGGCATAGGCCGGCAGCGCCTCGTCGAAGCGCAGCCCATGCGCGCGCACGGGCGCCATGCGCACGGCCATGTTGCAGCCATAGCCGTTGAAGTGCGGGGCGACCGCCAGCGCATCTCCGCCCGGGTCCGCGGCCAGCATGGCGCGGCCTTCCTCGACCGTGATGCCCGGCCCCTTGGCGCCATCGGCGATCACCGTGCCGGTCGCCACCGCGCAGGCCGGATGCGCATCCAGCACCGCTTCCAGCGTGGCCAGCCATTCGGGCGCGGCCAGGAAATCATCATCGAGGAACAGGATGGCATCCGCATCGGGTGCGGCATCCATGATGGCATTGCGTTGGATGGGCAGGCCGGGCCGAGCGGTGATGAAGCGCACACCCGGGAAGCGCTGCGGCAGATCGGCCACATCCGTGCCAACGACATGGCAGATGATGATGGCCTGTGGCGGGCGGGTCTGCGCATCGAGCTCGCGCAGCACCTCGCCCAGGATGGCCGGGCGGCCGCGGGTGGCGATGCCGATGGTGATCCTCATCCCATCCAACCCTGCACCCGGCCGAGCCAGGTGCTCCAGTAATAGGCCGCATGCGCCCGCCGCCCGCGCGCCAGCGCCAGCAGCGCGCCGCCCAGGGGGCGCACATAGAAGGGCAGGGCGGTGCCGAGCGGCGCATGCCGCCGCAGCGCGAAGCCCAGGCCCAAGCCATAGCGATAGGCGCGCTCGGCGGCCTCGTCGCTCAGCCGCTTGTCGGGGTGGATCACGCGCAGCGCATGGTCATACAGCGCGAGATTCCCGGCTGCGATCGCGCGGCAGACCAGGTCATTGCCCTCGGCGCTGCCATAGCGCGCGCCGGGGCCCATCTGCTCGTCGAAACCTCCCAGCGCGACAGCCACATCGCGCCGCAGCCAGAGGTTGAACTCGATCACGCTGGTCCAGACATTGGTGGGATCGATCGGGCCAGACGCTTCACGCCAACGCCCCGAGCCCAGGCCCCCCAGCGGTGCCGCGGCAGGGCCTGTCAGCACCGACAGCGCGGGGTTCGCGAAGGCGCGCGCGACATGCGCCAGCACGCCTTCGGGCAGGACGCAATCATCATCGGGGAACGCCACGATATCGCCGGTCGCGGCCGCCAGCCCCATGTTGCGCGCGGCATTGGCATGCGGCTTGTCGCGCGTCAGGCGGATGAGGTTCAGGCGGCCGGTGTAGTCGGCCACCACCGGTTCCAGGCGCGGATCGGCGTTCTGGTCCACCACGATCACCTCGGTATCGGGCATGCCCTGGGCGAGGATGCTGTCGAACAGCGCGCGCAGTTCGGCGTCGCGGCCCATGGTGGCCACGATCAGCGAAAACCGCGTCATGCGCCGACCCGTTCCTGCAAGGCGGCGCGGAATCGCGCCTGTGAGAAACGCTCGGCATTGGCGCGGCAGGCCAGCGCCGAGGCGCCCTGGAAGCCGCGCACCGCCTCGGTGATGCTCTCCGCGGTCTGGCGGGGGAACAGCGCGCCGGTCTCGCCCGGCAGCACGATATCCGCGGCCCCGCCCTGGCCATAGGCGATGACGGGCGTGCCCGCCGCCTGGGCCTCGGCCATGACGATGCCGAAATCCTCCTCGGCCGCGAAGACGAAGGCGCGCGCGCCCTGCATCAATTCCACCAGCCGCGCATGCGGCACGCGGCCCAGCAGCTCCACATTCGCAGCCCCCTTCGCCGCCGCCCGCACGCGGCCCAGATTCGGCCCATCGCCCACGATCTTCAGGGGCAAGTCCGGCATGGCGGCAAAGGCCTCCGCGATCAGCTCCACGCGCTTGTAGGGCACCAGCCGCGAGGCCACGAGGAAGTAGCCCTGCTTGTCGGTGACCAGCGGAAATCCATCCAGATCGACCGGCGGGTGCAGCACCCCCGCCTCCCGCCCCCAGGCCTTGCGGATGCGCGTTGCGATCCAGCGCGAATTGGCCAGCAGCACATCCGGCCGCGCCGCCGAGGACTGGTCCCAAAGCCGCATCCGATGCAGCAGCCAGCGCGTGTAGAGCGACTTCACGCCACGCTCCATGCCGGCCTCGCGCAGGTATTGCGCCTGCAAATCCCAGGCATAGCGCATGGGCGAATGGATGTAGCTGATGTGCCGCTGGCCGGGGCCGGTGATCGCCCCCTTGGCCACGGCGTGCGAGGAGGACAGCACCACGTCATAGCCAGCCAGATCGAACTGCTCGACCGCGATCGGCATGAGTTGCAGGTAGTTGCGGAAGCGCTTTCTCGCCAACGGCATCCGCTGGATGAAGCTGGTGCGCGGGGTGCGGCCATGCAGGAAGCCGCGTTCGGCCTCGGGCACCACATCGATCAGCGCGAAGAGGTCGGCCTGCGGGAAGGTCAGCAGCATTTGTTCGAGAACCCGCTCGGAGCCGGCGAAGCTTTCGAGCCATTCATGGACGATGGCGATACGGGTCATGGGCCTGGCTCTGCCATCACGCGGCCTGTTCCGCCAGTTCCAGCACGCGCTGGGCCGCCGCGGGCCAGGCATACATCGCCGCGCGCAGGCTGCCCGCCGCGATCATCTCCTCGCGCATCGCGCCCAATTGTTCCAATGCCGCCACCACGCTCTCCGGCCGATCAGGCTCGAACCATAGCGCCGCATTGTGGCAGACCTCCGGCACCGCGCCGGCGCTGCTGGCCAGCACCGGGCAGCCGCACCACATCGCTTCCAGCGGCGGAATGCCGAAGCCCTCGTAGCGGGAGGGGAAGACCAGGCACAGCGCGTTCTCGTACAGCGCGCGCAGCGCGGCATCCGAGACGCGGCCCAGCGCGCGGGCGGCGACCGCGCCGGCATCGGCAAACACGCTGGTATCCCGCGCCCCGGCCAGCGCCAGCACCATGCCGCGCTCACCCAGCCAGCGCGCGGCACCGGCCAGCGCGCCCAGATTCTTGTGCGCCGCCCGCGTGCCCACCGCCAGCGCGTAGCGGCCAGGTTCCAGCCCGTGCTCGGCCAGCACCGACATATCCGCCGGTTGGCGCAGGATGTGCTCGCCACCCTCCGGCACCACGCCGATCGCGGCCGCATCCACCCGCAGCGCCGCGGCCAGGCGCGCGCGCGAGAATTTGCTCACTGTCAGCAGCCGCGTGCCGTTGCGCGCCAAGGCCCAATGCAGCGTGCGGTACCAGGCGCGGAAGGCGAAGGAATAGCTCTCCGGCGTGTCGAAGACGCCGGCGTCATGGATCACCACCGCCTGGCGGCCACGGCGGATCAAGGGCGCGGTGTTGCCCAGGTTGAGCAGCAACCCGCCCGCGGCCAGGCCCGGCAGTGCGCGCTGTTCCCACATCAGGCCGGCGCGCCCGCGACCTGGCGGCACCAGCAACGTGGCATCAGGCAGCGCGGCCGCGATTTCGGCGGCGAAGCGCTGCACGCCGGTGACCGGCTGCGTCGTGAAGCGGCCATTGATGAAGAGGCTCATGCGCGCAGCATCGCACGCCATTCGCGCGGGCGGCGCAAGGCGGCGCGTTCGGCAGCGCCCAGCGCGCGCCAGCACAGCAGGCAGAGTACCGCGCCGCCGGTGACCAACGCGGCCGCCTTCCACCACCAACCCGGCAGCAGCGCCAGCGCGGCCAGCGTCAGGCACGCCGCGAGCATGGGTGCGACCAGCCCTTGCGCCACATCGCGCGCCGCCGGATAGACGCGCGCCGCGATCCAGAGCTTGCCCAGCGCATCCACGCCAACCCGCAGCGCCCAGACGCAGGCGGCGGCGACAATGCCGCCCCACCACACCGCCAGCGCCGCCAGCGGCAGGAACAGCAGCGCCTGCAACAGCACGAATCGCGTGGTCATGTCCGGCCGGCCCACCGCCTCGATCAGCGCGTTGGGCGCATAGGCCAGGCAGGAAAACAGGATGCCCACGGCCAGCACCGACAGCACCACGGCACCGCCATCGGCGAAGCCGCGGCCGAGCCAGAGCCACAGCACCTCATGCGCGGCACCCGCCAGCACCGCGCAGGGGCCGAAGACCAGCAGCAGGATGATCAACCCGCCGCGCCGCAGCAGGGCGGTGGTGGCCTCGGGCTGCGCCGCGAAACTACCCGCCATGGCCGGCAGCAAGGCCTGCGCCACCGCCACCGGCAGGATCCACATGCGGATGATGAGGTCGAGCGAGGTGGCGTAATACGCCACATCCGTCAGCGTCAGCTGCGCGCCGATGATGAAGCGGTCCGCATAGAGCAGCCCCTGGCCCATCAGGGCCGCGGCCGTGATCCAGCCGCCGATGCGCAGCAATGGCCTGGCCAGCGCAAGCCGCGGCCAGCCACGCCAGAACCCCGGCACGTTGCGTCGCGCCAGCCAGATATAGGAGATTGTGTTCGCCAGCCGGCACGCCACCAGCGCCAGCATCACGCCCACCAGCGAGGGCCAGACCAGCAACACCAGCAACGGCCCCACATAATACAGGACATTGACCGGAACGGTGACCAGGTTCGCCGCCGCGAAGCGCTGATACGCCGCCAGCACGCCCCACAGCGCCGCGTTGATCACCACCAAGGGAATCGCGCAGGCCAGGATGCGCATGGCGAGCATGGCCTCGGCCTGCAAGGCGGGCGGCACGTTCAGCACGCGGTGCACCAGCACCGGCACCGCCAGCCACAAGGATAGCGCGCCCAGCATGCCGACCAAGCCCAGCACCCAAAGGCCGGCACGCACGAGCGCTGCCTGTTCTTCGGTGGTGGCGGTGTCCATGCGTTCGGACAGCGCGCGCGTCAGCGCCGGACCCACACCCAGGTCCAGAACGCCCATCACGCCCACCAGCGCCAGAGCCAGGGTGAACAAGCCCCAGCGCTCGATGCCCATCAGTTGCAGCAGCAGGGGCGTGAGGGCCAGGGCCAGGATGAGCGGCAGCCCGCGCCCCAGCGCATTCCAGATGGTGCCGGAAACCAGGCGGCCGGTGCCGGTGCGTGTGTTGCCGGTGCGTGTGTTCATTGGCGCGCCCCTGGGGGCGGGGAACCGCCGCCGGACGTTACCTTAGCACGCGCCCCGGCGCGCCAGCACCACCATGGGGGTGCGCAGGAGGATCTTGATGTCCTGCCACAGCGAGGGCTTCGTGGCGTAGGCCACGTCCAGCGCCACACGCTGCGCATAGCTGGTGTCCGAGCGGCCGGAGACCTGCCACAGGCCGGTGATGCCCGGGCGGACCGACATGTAATGCGCTGCCGCCGCGCCATAGTAGGTGGACAGCTCGGCAGCCACCACCGGGCGCGGGCCGACCAGCGACATCTCACCGCGCAGCACGTTGATCAGCTGTGGCAGTTCGTCCAGCGAGGTCTTGCGCAGGAAGCGGCCCACCGCGGTCACGCGCGGGTCATTCTTCAGCTTGCGGGTGGCTTCCCATTCGGCGCGTGCCGCGGGGTCGGCGGCCAGCAGCGCGTCCAGCCGCGCCTGGCTGTCGGTCACCATGGAGCGGAACTTCAGGCAGCCGAAGCCGCGGCCGCCCTGGCCGATGCGGGCATGCGCGTAGAAGGCCGGCCCGCCATCACGGCGCGTGAGAGAGGCCAGCACCAGGAACAGCGGCGAGAGCACCAGCAGCATCGCACCCGCGCCCAGCACATCCAGCGTGCGCTTCAGCACAGCGGTCACACCTGACAATTCGTGCACTTGTGCAACGGCGGGCATCGGACCGATGCTGCTCCCGATCACTTGCGTGTCGGGGCGGAAGGTCGAAAAGCTGTCCAGACCAGGCATCGGGGGCAATCCAGGGGCGTTCGAGGGCGGGGGGTTTCTTCCGCCAAGGGCCAAATGCCAGCCGGAGCGGGCGCCAAGATGGTGTGATTGTGGCGAGTTTTGGGCAGTGCACAAAAACGTCAGTGAGGCTGTCCTCAAACCGCCGCAGCGGCCTGGCGCAAGGCTGGCAGGGTCTCGGCCGCGAACCAGGAGTTGCGCGCGGCCCAGCCGATGGTGCGCCAGGACGGGTGGGGCAGGGCGAAATGGCGCGGCAGACCGGGCTGGGTACGTACATTCTCGGTCATGGTTCCGGACCCGAGGTAGCGCGCCTGAGCATAGGCGCCGACCAGCAGGGTCAGGCGCAGGGCCGGCATTTCGGCCAGCAGGCGATCATGCCAGAGGGGCGCGCATTCTGGGCGCGGCGGCGCGTCACCACCACGGGGCAGGCGGCCGGGGTAGCAGAAGCTCATGGGCATGATGGCGATGCGCGTCTCGTCGTAGAAGGCGTTGCGGGTCATGCCCAGCCAGTCGCGCAGGCGCTCGCCCGAGGGGTCATTCCAGGGGATGCCGGTGGCATGGACCTTGGTGCCCGGCGCCTGGCCGATGATCCGGTGGGGGAGACACGGAAGACCGGGCGGGGGCTCAGCGGCAGGCCCTGGCAATGTTGGCAATGTGCCGCGTCATTCGCCGCGGACATAACGCTTACCCACCGCGAACGTACCGTTCGACAATGTAAAGCGGGCGGCCCTTAGTCTCGTTGAAGATGCGGCCGAGATATTCACCGATGATGCCCAGCATCATCATCTGCACGCCACCCAGGAACAGCATGGTGGCCATCAGGCTCGGGTAGCCGGCCACGGGGTTGCCGAACAGCACGGTGCGCGCCAGCAGCACCACCAGATAGATGGCGGCGATGATCGCGACCAGAATGCCTAGATAGGTTGCCGCCTTCAGCGGGCCGACGGTGAAGCTGGTGATGCCTTCCAGCGACAGGTTCCACAGCTTCCACCAGTTCCATTTGGTGGTGCCCGCGGCGCGCGGCGCGCGTTCGTACAGCACCGCCTTGGCCGGAAAACCCACCCAGGCGAAGAGGCCCTTCATGAAGCGATGCTGCTCGCGCAGTTGCAACAGCGCGTCCAGGGAACGGCGCGACATCAGGCGGAAATCGCCGGTGTCCTTGGGCAGTTGCACGCGGCCGCCCACGCGCTGCATCAGCCGATAGAAGGCATGCGCTGTGCTGCGCTTCAGCCAGGATTCGCCATGCCGGGCGGAGCGCTGCGCATAGGCGATGTCGAAGCCCTCACGCCAGGCGGCGATGAGTTCGGGGATGACCTCCGGCGGGTCCTGCAGGTCGGCGTCGATGGCGATGACGGCGTCGGTCGCGCGGCAATGGTCGAGGCCCGCGGTCAGCGCGATCTCCTTGCCGAAATTGCGCGAGAGATTGACCAGCGCGACATGCGGGTCGGCGGCCTGCAAGGCCAGCATCCCGGCCAGCGTGGCATCGCGCGAGCCGTCATTCACATAGACCACCTCCCAGGCCAGGCCGGTGGCGTTCATCACGGCCGCGAGGCGCCGGTGGAATTCGGGCAGCACCTCCTGCTCATTGTAGCAGGGGACAACGACGGACAGCGCGGGGGCGGGCGCGTCGGTGGTGGCGGCGGTTCGGGCAAGCGGCATCGTGTCGGGCATGGGGTCCCTTTGAACACCCGAATGGGGCGTCTTTGCGCCTATTTGGGCGCGAAATCCGGGTTTGTCAGGATATGCGCCGCGATATCGCGCCGGCGTGCGACCCAGATGCGCGGATCGGCCGCGATGCGCGCCAGCACCGCCTCCAGCCCCGGCATCCGCGCGGGGCGCGCGATCACCCGCAGATGCAGGCCGATGGAGAGCATAGCCGGCCGCCCGCGGGCCAGCAGCCAGTCGATCGCGCTGATGCAATAGCGCGAGAAATCCTCGGGCTGGATGAAGCCCATGCCGGGGTGGAAGCGCATGTCGTTGCAGTCGAACCCATAGGGCAGGATGACGTGGCCGGGGGCACCCACGCGCGGCAACTCATCATCATAGGCGTCCGAATCGTAGAAAAAGTCGCCATGTTCACGCAGCAACCGCCGCGTATGGGGGCTGGCCGCGGTACGCGTGTGCCAGCCGACCGGCGGCGCGCCGGTGGCGTCCTGGATGGCGCGCACGGTGGCCGCGATCACCGCGCGTTCGGTGGGTTCATCCATATGCTCATGGCTCTCCCAGCGCCAGCCATGGGCGCTGATCTCGTGCCCGGCCCGCGCCGGTTCCGCCGCCAGATGCGGCGCATGCGCGATGGCGCGCCCGCAGCAGGAGAACGTGGCGGGCAAGCTGCCCAGCGCATCCAGCACGCGCCACAGCCCCACCCGCGCGCCATAGTCGAAATGCGACTGCATCCCGAGGCTCGCCGCCCCCTTCACCTCATGGCGCGTCTCGAAGACCGGCTCATTGGCCTCGTCGCCGGAGAGGTGGTTCAACTCCGCCCCCTCCTCCACATTCACCACCAGCGAGAGCGCCAATGTGGCGCCATTCGGCCAGCGCGGATCGGGCGGGTTGCGGCCATGGCCCAGCATGTCGCGGTCAGCGGGCGGCATGCCGCCGGGGAGTGGATTCATGGTGTGCAGGTTGACCCGCCCGGCGCGGTGCGGCAACCCGACCGGCATGCTTCTGACCCGTGACGCACGCGGCGCCTTTGTCATCGCGCCCACACCCTTCCTGCCCGGTGGCGCGCTGGACCTGGCCTCGGCGCGCGGCATGGTGGAGGCGTTTCTGCGCATGGGCGCTTCGGGCCTGACCATCCTGGGCGTGATGGGTGAGGCGCCGAAACTCGACGCTGCCGAGGCGCTGGATTTCACCCGCGCCGTGCTGGATGCCAATGCCGGCCAGGTGCCGGTGGTGGTGGGTGTCTCCGCACCCGGCTTCGCTGCCATGCGCAGCCTGTCGCAGGCGGTAATGGAGGCTGGTGCCTCGGGCGTGATGATCGCCCCCGCGCCCGGGCTGCGCGGCGATGAGGCGGTGGTGGCCTGGTTGCAGGAAGCCGCCGCCCAGGTGGCGCCCGCGCCCTGGTGTTTGCAGGATTTCCCGCTGACCACCGGTGTCGCCATCACGCCCGCGATGATCGCGCGCATCGCGGCCGACCCGCGGCTTGCGATGCTGAAGGCCGAGGACTGCCCGGGCCTGGACAAGATCAGCGCCATCCGCGCGCTGGAAGCCGCCGGCGCCATGCCGCGCCTGTCCATCATGGGCGGCCATTACGGCCTGTTCCTGCCGGAGGAACTGGCGCGCGGGACCGATGGCGTGATGACCGGCTATGCCTTCCCGGAACTGCTGGTGGCAATGACGCGCGAAGGCATGACGGATGCCATCTGGGACCGCTTCGAGGCGCATCTGCCGCTGATCCGCGCCGACAGCCAGCCGGGCCTGGGGCTGGCCATCCGCAAATACGTGCTGGCCCGGCGCTTCATCATCGCCCACGCCGCGGCGCGCGCGCCGGCGCCGAAACTCTCGGATGCCTCGCGCGCCGAGATCGACCACCTGCTGCGCCGCCTGGCGCGGCGTGACCCCATCGCCCTGGACCTCTCATGAACGACTTCCTGCACATCGCCCGCGCGCGCGGCTTCATCCACCAGACCACGGACGAAGCGGCTTTCGCCGCCCGGCTGAAGACCGGCCCGCTGCCCGGCTATATCGGCTTCGACTGCACCGCCGATTCCTTGCATGTCGGCAGCCTGGTGCAGATCATGATCCTGCGGCTGTTGCAGCAATGCGGCCACAAGCCCGTGGTGCTGATGGGCGGCGGCACGACCAAGGTGGGCGACCCCTCCTTCCGCGACGAAGCACGGCCCTTGTTGGATGATGCGCGCATCGAGGCCAACAAGGCCGGCATCCGCCAGGTCTTCGACAAGTTCCTGCGCTTCGGCGAAGGTGCGACGGATGCGGTGATGCTGGACAATGCGCAGTGGCTGGACCGGCTGGAATACATCCCCTTCCTGCGCGATGTGGGGCGGCATTTCTCGGTCAACCGCATGCTGTCGATGGACAGCGTGAAGCTGCGCCTGGACCGCGAGCAGAACCTCTCCTTCCTCGAATTCAACTACATGCTGTTGCAGAGCTACGACTTCCTGGAGTTGTACCGCCAGCATGGCGTGGCGCTGCAGATGGGCGGCTCGGACCAATGGGGCAACATCGTGCTGGGTGCCGACCTGATCCGCCGCGTCACCGGCGGTGAGGCGCATGTGCTGACCACGCCGCTGATCACCAGCGCGTCGGGTGCCAAGATGGGCAAGACCGCCGATGGCGCGGTGTGGCTGAGTGCGGAGAAGAAATCGCCCTTCGACTACTGGCAGTTCTGGCGCAACACCGAGGATGCCGATGTCGGCCGCTTCCTGAAGCTGTTCACCGAGATGCCGCTGGATGAGGTGGCGAGGCTTTCCGCCCTGCAAGGGGCGGAGATCAACGAGGCCAAGAAGATCCTGGCGACCGAGGCCACCACCCTGTTGCATGGCCGTGCGGCGGCTGAGGCTGCCGCAGAGACCGCGCGCCGCACCTTCGAGGAGGGCGAGGCGGGTGGCGAATTGCCGCGCATCGCGCTGACGCCGGGCATGACGGTGACGGCGGCGCTGGTGGCCGCCGGTTTCGCGGCCTCGAATGGTGAGGCGCGGCGGCATGTCGCGGGCGGTGGCGTGCGGCTTGATGATGCGGTGGTGAGCGATGCCAATGCGCCGGTCACCGCGCCGGCGAAGCTGTCCTTCGGGCGGAAGAAGCACGCCCTGATCCAGGGCTGATCAGCCCAGCAGGGCGCGCAGCTTGCCGCGCACCTCGGCCAGTTCGGCGGCTGTGGCGCGGCCCTTGCGCGTGGCCCGTCGCGCCTGCCAGTCCAGGCTTTTCACCTGGTCTGCCAGCGCCACGCTGGCGGGTGCGCCTGCCAGCGCCACCTCGAAGGGATAGCCCTTGATGCGCGTGGTGATGGGGCTGCACAGCATCAGCCCGGCCTTGGCGTTGTAGTCCGACGGGCTCAGCACCAGGGCAGGGCGGCGGCCTGCCTGTTCGTGGCTCGCTTGCGGGTCGAATTCCAGCCACACGATGTCACCGGCATCGGGCACCGGCGGTCGTTTCACCATGCCTCGCGGCCCATGGGACGGCCGGTCTCGACCGCCGCGTGGCGGTTCTCGTCGGTGATGGCATTGACCAGCGCGTCCAGCGAGAATTCGCGCGGGCGCATCGGTTCGATGACCACGCGCCCGCCTTCCTCACGCACCTCCACCGCCTGGTCGAGTGAGAGATGGGCTGCCGCCATCACCGCGGCGGGGATACGGACCGAGGCGCTGTTGCCCCATTTCTTGATACTGCTGCTCATGTCCCGACGTATCTTGCCGGCCCTGTTTGTGTCAACATTGTATCAACATCATGCCCGCCGCTTCCCAAAGCCCGGCTTCCGCGCCACAGACAAATCTCCCCCGTCGCGAGTCCCCCCTCATGCCGCTGCGCATCGCCACCTGGAACATCAATTCCGTCCGCTTGCGCCTGCCCCTGATCGCGGATGTGCAGGCCGCGCTGAAGCCCGATGTACTGTGCCTGCAGGAAACCAAATGCCCCGATGAGCTGTTCCCGGCCGATGCCATCCAGGCCATGGGCTACAAGCACATCGCCTATCGCGGGATGAAGGGTTACAATGGCGTGGCGGTGTTCTCGCGCCTGCCCATCGCGGTGATCGAGGACACGCCCGACTGGGTCGGCCGCGGCGATTGCCGGCATATCGCGGTCACGCTGCTGCACCCCTCCGGCCCGATCGAATTGCACAATTGCTACGTGCCCGCCGGCGGCGACATCGCCGACCGCGAGGCCAACCCCAAATTCGGCCACAAGCTGGATTTTGTGGCCGAACAGACCGCCTGGTGGGCGCCGCGCGCCCAGGCCCCGCGCCGCGTGTTGCTGGGCGATCTGAACATCGCGCCACTGGAACATGATGTCTGGTCCCATAAGCAGCTTCTCGACGTCGTCTCCCACACGCCGATCGAGGTGGACGCCATCACCGCCTGGCAGCGCGCGGGCCACTGGCACGACGCGCTGCGCCATTTCGTGCCGGCGGACCAGAAACTCTACACATGGTGGTCCTACCGCGCGCGCGACTGGGAGGCGGCCGATCGTGGCCGCAGGCTCGACCATATCTGGGTCAGCCCGGATCTGGCGCCGGCGTTGAAGTCGCACGCCATCCTCAAGGCCGCGCGCGGCTGGGAGAAGGCGTCGGACCATGTGCCCACCATGGTGGAACTGAAGCTGTAATGCAGGTGCTGGCGCTGGAATCGGCAGGCGCGCGCTGCTCCGTGGCGCTGGTGCTGGATGGCGTGCCCATCGCCCATGCCGCGCAGGAGGCCGCGCGCGGCCACGCCACGCTGCTGCCGGTCCTGGTGCAACAGGTGCTGGGCGAGGCCCCCATCGATGGCGTGGCGGTCGGCGTGGGGCCGGGCGGCTTCACCGGGCTGCGTGCGGGCATCGCGCTGGCGGCCGGCATCGCGCAGGGCAGGGGCGTGCCGCTCTGGGGCGTGTCCACCGGCGCGGCACTGGCCGCGTTGGAACCCGCGCCCGAGGGTTGGGAGTGCTGGATCGCCACTGACAACAAGCGCGGCCGCATCTTCCTCGAACGTCCGGGGCGCGCGCCCGAAACGCTGGACGAAGCAGCGCTGCCCACGCCCGGCGCGCCGCTGCTGCTGCTGGGCGATGCCGCCCCGCGCGCCGCCGCGCGCCTGCTGGCCCGCGGTGGCGCGCGCGTGATGCTGGGCCGGGGCCGTTTCGCCGATGCGCTGGGCGTGGCCCGGGCCGAGGCCCGCCTGCCGCCCGAACCGCTCTATGTGGACGCGCCGGCCACCACATGACCGCCGACGAGATGGCCACGATCCACGCCTGCGCCTTCCCGGCCGGCGAGGCCTGGGATGCCCGCGCCATTGCCGGCCTGCTGGCCACGCCCGGCTGCTTTGCGTGCTCCCGTCCTGGCGCCTTCATCCTGGCCCGTGTCGCGGCGGATGAGGCGGAGGTGCTGACGCTGGCCACCCACCCCGCCGCACGCCGCCAGGGCCTGGCCCGCGCGCTGCTGGATGAGGCCGCGGCCGCGGCCATCGCATGCGGTGCAAGCACCATGTGGCTGGAGGTGGCGGAGAACAATTCTGCGGCACTGGCGCTCTATCGCGCCCTGGGCTTTGAGGAAGCGGGGCGCCGCGCTGGCTACTATGCCAACAACACCGCAGCCCTGGTGCTGAAGCTCAACCTTTCCTGATCAACAGCCGGCCGGGTTGGTGCAGTAGTATCTGATGGCCTTGTTCTGTTGC